>NZ_JBHVVI010000063.1:0-54170 GCF_042883685.1 Kitasatospora sp. NPDC058190 | reverse complement strand
GATGTACGCCTGGAACGCGGCGGCCGGGGCGCCCGGCAGCTCACGGGTGATGGTCAGCTCGCCCAGGTTCTCGGTCATCTCGGTGTCTCCTCCGTCGTTGCGTTGTCGCTTTCACAGGGGTAGACCGGGGCCGCATCGAGAACTCATCGCTGTTCGCGGAAGTTCTTTCGGCGGGTTTCCCGGGGCCGACGAGCACGCGCTGCCGAACGGTGGGGCGCCACGCATCGCCGCCACGGTTCCCTTCCCCCGGGAAGGCGCCGCTGAGCGAGATCACCCGGCCCGCGACGACACGCGGCCGGTGGAGTCCTGCCGGCCAACGCCCGCAGGCGCGGGCCAAGATGGCCTCGGACACCGGCCAACGCCCCGAGGGAGCAGCGGACATGACCGAGCAGAGCGCCGAGGAGGCCCCGGGCATCGCCGTGGCGATCGTCGTACAGGACGGCCGGGTGCTGATGGTGCGGCGGCGGGTGGCCGAGGGGCAGCTCTCCTGGAAGTTCCCGGCCGGGGAGATCGAGCCCGGCGAGTCTCCGGAGGCGGCGGCCGTCCGGGAGACCGCGGAGGAGACCGGCCTGCCCGCCAACCTGGTCCGCTTCGCCGCGTACTGCCTGACCACGTCGCTGGGTTGGGGCCTGCCGCGCGCGGCCCTCACGGTCGCGCTCTGCCTCACCCTCGGCACGCCCGTGCTGCGCCGCACCACGCGGCGTGCGGCCTTCGACGCGCCGGTCGACTTCCGATCGCCGCCAGCCGGGTGAACCGCTGGTCCTCCCTCGCGCCGCACGGCCGTTTTGACCTTGTCCGTCCACGATCATCACGACCGTGATCCGAACCCTCGCCCGCACCACCACCGTCGCCGCGACGGCGCTCACCCTCGCCGCCGTCTTCGCCTCCCCCGCCGCCGCCGTCACCTTCATCGGCCGCGACGTGCCCACCACCGTCACCATCGCCCCCGGCCAGACCGGTGCCGTGCCGTGGACGTACCAGAACACCGGCGGAGCCGGCCTGCTCCCGCCCTCCGGCATGACCGCCGTCTTCACCGCCCCCGGCAACACCACCTTCCCAGCCCAGACCACCGTCCCGACCGAGTACAGCGGCAACGGCGCAAGCTGGACCGGCAACAACGTCGGCCTGCGCAACTGCATCCTCGGCAACGGAAACCGCACCCTCACCTGCGAGGGCTACGGCCGCAACGGCGGCAACAGCGGCTGGCCGTCCAACGGCTACTTCCGCTTCTCCCCACAGGTCACCGTCGACCCGTACGCCCCGGAGGACACCACCCTGCCCCGGGGCACCGGCAGCTTCCGCTACAGCGACCCCAACAACGGGACGCTGTACACCATCGACAACGGCACCCTCAACGTCCGTACACCGCCTCGGACCTCGACCGCCAAGTGCCTGGACGTCGGCAACACCCGCAACAACGCCGACTACGTGCGGGTCTGGGACTGCCTGAACCACACCAACCAGCGCTTCGTCCTGGACGACGGGCGGGTGAAGGTCGCCGACACGATCGGTACGGCGCAGGAGATGTGCCTCGACGCCGACTACACGGGCGAGAACGGCGACAGCGTACGGATCTGGGCCTGCGAGTACTCCCAGGCCGCCCGCGCCAACCAGACCTGGCTGCTGCGCGAGGGGTCGTTCGTCCTGCAGCGGACCGTCGGCACCGCCGACGAGATGTGCATCGACGTCGGTTCTGAACGAGACAACGGCGACAACGTCTTCCTGTACACCTGCGGCGCTGCCAACTCGAACCAGAAGTTCGTGGTCGAGAACGGCTACATCAAGGTCCGCGACACCCTCTGACAGGCGACGCACATCTGCCCGGCGATCGCGACGGGCCGCCCGCACATCCCGTCCCGCCCGGGACACTCATGTCGGCGCGGCCCGTCCGCCGTTCGCTGTACCACCACCGGAACAGGCGGCACCTTGCTGATCCGCGCCGCCACGATCGCCCCCACGCTGTGCGTGACTCGTTCCGGCAACGGCGCCGCCAGAATCCCCGCCAGCGCCTCCCGGCTCCACCCACCCGCGAGCAACCCTTCAACTCGCTGGGCCTGATCGCTCAGAGGCTTCCCCGCCAACGCCATCCTCGGTTCGCGACGCCCGAGTTCGAGCAACAGCGCCATGCCGGCCGTCAACTTCTCGGGGGGACGGACGGAAGGGACTTCGACTTCCTTCACCCTCACTTCCTTGGAAGGGCTTCCCGCCTTCCCGACGCCTGCCGTTCCAGCTCCAGGAGACCCGGCGGCCGGAGACACGGGAAGCAGCGGCACAGTGTGAACCGCCTTCCCCACCATCGGCACTTCATGGACCGAGACGACCGTCCGAACCTGCCCCGTCACCGGATCCCGCTGCGTCCGCCGGATGTAGTGCCCGGCCGCCTCCAGCTCCCGCAGCGCCCGGGAGACAGTCGTCCGCCCCTCAACGCTCTTCGCCGCGAGCGTGCGGACGTCCTCGCGCGCCCCGTCCGGCAGGCTGAGCAGGTAGCCGAGCAGCCCCCGCGCCGCCCAACTCAGCGAGTGCTTACGCACGACATGCCCATTGTCCAGGATCGTGTACCCGGGAGAGTGCTGCGGGATACGATGAATGCGCATCTTGGAGTGTCCTTCTCCTGGTGCCGTACCCCGGGGTGTTGGCGCACCGCCGGGGCTTACTTTTGCCCATGCACCGAGCGCCCCTTCAGCGCCCGGCACCGCAATGTTCACCGTAATGCCGTAACTATGCGTCACGCTCCGACTATCGTCACCCATTCGGGCGGCGCAGGCGCGCACACCCCAGCGCGCCAGCCGGGGCTCGCAAGCCTGGGGCTACTCCCGAATAAGCGCCAAGTTGCTACCGTCATTTCCCATGACTGACTACGAGACCGCGTTCCGGTCGCTGGACGGCACAGCACTGTTCGGCACGGTCACTCCCTCACCAACTCCCCCAACTTCACTGGCGGTTCTCGCCCACGGCGCGGGCGTCACCCGTGAGGAAGGCGGGTTTTTCGGCCGCCTGGCGGCCGGCCTCGCCGCCGTTGGTGTCACCTGCCTGCGCTTCGACCTGCGGGCCCACGGCGCAAGTAGCGGCCGTTCAGCAGATCTGACGATCGCCGGGGTGGCCAACGACATTCGCGCCGCAGGCGATCACCTCGTAGGGGTCACCAGCCAGCCGGGGCCGGTTCACGTCATCGCAGCGTCCTTCTCAGGTGGCGCGGCCGCCATGCACGCCGGCCAGTACCCCGGAGAGGTCGAGCGGCTGGTGCTGCTGAACCCGCGCATCGACTACAAGGACCGGTTCATCACCGAGCGAGCAGGCTGGTCAGGCAACTATCTCTCCTCTGATCGCGCCACGCAGCTCGATCAGGTCGGAGCCTTGCCACGGCAACCGTTCGAGACCGGCCGCGCATTGCTCAATGAGATGTTCCACCTGCCGACGCCAGAGACCGTCTGCGCCAGCGTTCGCTGTCCGACGTTGATCGTCCACGGGACGAAGGACACCTTCGTGGATGTGAAGTTGTCACGGCGGTACGCTCCCCTGTTCGGGGAGGGCGCGGGAGCCGTGCTGTACGAACTCGACGGCGCACAGCATGGCTTCGCTGTCCATGACGATCCCACCTACGCCCAGCCGCAGTCGCAGGCCTGGCAACGCGATGTGATCGCCAAGGTAGCGGACTTCCTCACCTCCTAGCCAGCCGCCAACGTCACGAGGCGCTCCTGGAGTTCCCGCACCTGCGGTCGCTGCCGGTACGGGAACAGCGTCCTCACGGTGCCTTGGAGTGCGCCAAGAGCTTGCCGGGAGCGAACATCTGCAGCAATGCGCAGCGCTTCAAGGGCGACTGCGGCAGCTTCGTCCGGCTCCCCCAAATCGGCAAGTGCACCAGCCCAGAACGCGCTGTAGTGGGCGCGATCGCGCGGAGCGAACGCCTCGGTGGTGAGCTGCGCCTGGAATGCTGTCGCAGCCTCAAAGGGGCGCCCAGCTTCCCGTAGTCGGATCGCCGCCTGCACGAGGAGACGTTCCCGCGTATATCCGTCGCCGAGGGGCCCAGTGCACGACAGAGGCCCTGCTGGCTGGTCGGCACTATCGAGCGCAGCGTGCGCCTGATCCAGAACTCGCGCGATCTCATCGGGGTGTGCGCCTGTCATCGCCATTCCCCGCGCCTCCTGCTGGAGCGCTTCGGCGCGCGCTCGGGGAGGCAGCTTCCACGGCCCGCCGGTAGCGGCCCTGGCAAGGTCGAGCATACGCACCGGATCGCTGCGCCCGAGGGCCTGAGCTTGCCGCATGAGCACGTATGCGTGCATGGCCCCATCCCCGGTGAATGTCGCCCATTCCTTGGCCTGGTTGTGCCAATATGCAACGACCTGGTCGGGAGCTCCCGCATCGTGGTGCAGCCACGCCGTGAACTCCGCCGCCCGGGAACCGAGGGCGAGAAGCTGACGGCGGATCGCTGGCTTTGCGTCGCGGGCGGTAGTACTGATGGCGGACAGAATTCCCAGCGCTGCAGGCATCGCCCGATGCGACCCCGTCCGCAGATCCATGCGCGCGGTCTCGTCCAGAGCAGCGCGGAGATGGCCGACGAGTTCGTGGTCACTGAATCGGTGGGCGTTGCGGGCTGCGGCGGTGAGGTGGTCCAGGGCTGCGAGATCCAGCATGGGCACGGCAAGCAGACCGCCCATGAAGGTACGGCGGAGCATGGAGTCCTCCAGGTCGGGCTTGGCATCAGCAGGCATTCCGAGCCGCGCCGAACAGCTGAAGGGAGGGACGAAGCCGAGCCGCTCGAGGGGCACGCCGAACATCTCGGTCAGCACGCGGCGTGCATCCCGGTTCGGCCACGTGGTCTGACCCGACTCCCAACGCCTGACCTGACGCACCGAGATTCTGGCCTTTGAGTCCATCGCAGCGGCGGTGGCGTCGTATGCCTCGGCGAAGTCCTCTTGGGTGCGCCAGCCGCGCTTGATCCGCGCAGCAACGAACGTCGCGTTCGCTGTGTGTTCGAGCATCTCTACACCCCCGCTATTCCAGGCTAAGCCACCAAGTCCGTCCAGCCGCAAGGGACACAGCTCACCCACTGAAGTGTCCGGTGATGTGTCCTCCGGTTCGACCTCGCCTCGGATGCACAAGCGTCGTTGACTGTCCGTCAGCACATCCGAAGGGAAAGCCGACATCGTCTGCAAGTCCTCCGGACAACCGATCTTGATGGTTCTCCGTTCCGTCCCCATCTTCGGGGAGCCATTCCACCCAAGGCCGATCTCCGAGGAGACCCCGTGCACCGCTCTGCCGATGATCAGATCCTGGCTGAGCCGGAGGACTTCGTGACTGCGGCAGTCCCACTCCCCGCCCGGATCAGCGGCCCTGCGACTGCCACCTTGAAGTACCAGCCGGAGTCGGCCGGCGCAGCCCGCAGGCTGGTCCGACGCAAGCTTCAGGACTGGGGGCTGAACGACCTGGTGGACGACGCACAGCTGATCGTCACGGAGCTGGTCAGTAACGCTTGCAAGACCGGCTGCATGACGTTCATGACCGTCAAGATCCGCAGGATCACCTCCCAGACGGTCCGCATTTCGGTCCGTGATGGCTCCCGCACGATGCCCGTTCTGCTCCACGCCGCGTGCGACGAGGAATGCCACCGCGGCCTCGCCCTCGTCCAGAAACTCACCTCCGGGCGCTGGGGCGCTGCCCTGGACGCCCACGGGAAGACCGTGCACGCCGATCTATGCGTCCGTTGACCGGCTTGGCGTCTCCCCAAGGAAGGATCGTCGTGTCCCTCTCCCCTTCGCTCGGCTCACGTGAGCGGTATCTCCAACGATTCGCCAGCCGGCCAAGGTCGGTCGTGGTGCAGCCAGACGGCTTCTGCAACGTGGCCTGCACGTACTGCTACCTACCCGAAAAGGACCGCCGGGCGTCGATGACCACCGAGGTCTCCAGGGCCATCGCCCAGTCGATCGCCGATCTCGCGACCGAAGACGAACCGATGGATCTCGTGTGGCATGCAGGTGAGCCGCTCGCACTCGGCACATCGCGTTTCTCCGAGCTGGCCAACCCGTTCGAGGGCCTTCGCCGCGAAGGTCGGCTACATCACTACGTTCAGACAAACGGCACGCTGATCAGCGACCGCTGGTGCGAGTTCTTCGCGGAACGCGAGGTGCGCGTAGGAGTGAGCATCGACGGCCCCGCCAGCTTCAACGCGGAGCGTGTGGACCGCCGAGGAAGGCCGATCTTCGACCGGATCATCCGAGGTGTCGCCCGCCTTCACCAACACGGGATCGGTTTCTCCGTGATCGCCGTAGTGACAGCAGACAACATCGGTCGGCCCGAAGAACTGCTGGACTTCTTCGCCGAACTGGGCTGTCATACGGTGGGCCTCAATATCGAAGAGAACGAAGGGGCCAACACCGTTCGCCCCGCACCGACATTCGAAGCTGCAGCCGAGTTCTGGGCCCGCACGATCGCCTGGACCCGTTCGAACCCCGGCCTGATCGTGCGCGAAATCGATCGCCTTGGCGCCTATCTTCGCGCCTTGCGGGTTGGAGGCGGCTGGCAAGACGTCTTGATCGACCCCATCCCAACCATCTCTTCGGCCGGAGACGTGGTTCTCCTCTCCCCCGAACTGGCGGGCATCAAAGCCCCCGAATACCAGGACTTCCAAGCCGGGAACGTCCTGGAACTTTCCATCCGCGACATGTTGGCAAACGCCCACCTGTTCCGCTACGTGGACGAGTTCCTCACCGGTCTGGACGCCTGTGAGGCCACATGCGAGTACTTCGGATTTTGCCGGGGTGCACAGGCCGGAAACAGGTTCTTCGAGAACGGCCGCTTCGACACCACCGAAACGAACTACTGCCGTGTGTCGCGGCAAGCCCTTCTCCTCGCTCTGTCCGATACCGTCCGAGAGGAGACAGCGCCATGACGCTGCTCGAACTGCTGAAGGCCGTCGAGGCCGACGTGATCGACGACCTGGTCGGCGCGAGCACGACCGGGCCCGCGGTGGCGAAGTTCGACAACCGGCCTACCTGGGACAACGCCGGGCCCAAGTTCGACAACCGTCCCACCTGGGACAACTGGAACAAGAAGTAACCGCCCCGGCTGGGCCCGCGCTTCCCGGCGCGGGCCCGGCCCCACCGAGAGTGAGCACGCACCATGACCAGCCGCACCTTCGGCCGCATCAGCGTCACCCTGCCGGATCTGGCCGACGGCTACCTCTCCAACGTGGCCTCTCTGGAAAGCGGCCGGGGCATCGTCCAGGATTTCAAGTACGCCGACACCGACCTGCGAGACCTCGACCTCGCGAACGCCCGCCTCCTCACCGGCCGGATCACCAACCTGCACGCGTCTCGCGTACGCCTCATCGAAGTACGTATCGACTCGGTCGAGTTCGACGGCTGCGATCTCGGCAATCTTCAGTGGGTCGACAGCAAGTTGTCACGCGTGGTCTTCAGAAACTGCAAGCTCATGGCCAGCAATCTCAGCGGCCTCACCCTCGACAACGTGCTGTTCGACAACTGCAAGCTGGACTACTCCACGTTCGAGAAGGTCCGCGCCACAGGTCCGCTCGCCTTCGCTCGCTGCGTTCTCACCGAGTCGACGTTCACCGGATGCGACCTCACCGCCAGCGTCTTCAACGACTGCACACTGCGGGACATCGAATTCGGCCGTGGCACCTACAAGGCGACCGACCTGCGCGGCAACGATCTCACCGCCCTTCGAGGCATCGGCAACCTCACGAAGGTCCTCATCGACCGCGTCCAGCAGGTCGAGCTGACGCAAGCTCTCATGACTGAGCTGGACGTGACCTTCGGGGACGACCTGGACGAAACCGCGCCCCGGAGGGCGCTATGAGCCTCCAGGTCGCGTTCACCTCCCGCGCCGCTCTCAAAGCTCGTACCCAAGTATCCGGCGTCCGAACGGTGCAAGACGACAACCGCTTCGAGGACGGCGCGGTCGTGCCGGACGGACTCTGGAGTCCCCTCGACGACGACCTGGTCGACCGAATCCGGGCCGACCAGTCCACTGCCGATGACGTCCTGGTCGAGGTGGTCGGGCTCGAGAGCATCGACCCCGACCACCTGGCCAGTCCCGGTGTCCACGAACTCGGCAGGACTTTCAGCATCGCGCAGTCGGCGACTACGACGCCCAATCACCAAGACGGGCGGTTGATCGGTCTGCACCTCAACAACTGGGACGAGCTCAGCTACACGAGCAAGCACACTGGTCGGCGACGGCTGTGCGTCAACCTGGGCCCTGGCACTCGGTACATCCTGCTCGGCGACACCGACATCCAGACCATCTGCCAGGCCGTCCGCGAGGACCATACGACCTGTAACCCGCACACCGATGACCTCCGGTGCTACGTAGCACGCGGGCTACCCCTCCAGTGCCTGAGGATTCGCCTCGACCCCGGCGAGGGCTACATCGCACCCACCGAGTTCCTGCCCCACGACGGCTCCACAGAGGGCCAGGACGAATCGGCTGCTGCCTTCTGGCTCGGCCGTTGGGCGCACGGTGCAATGGGATCGCTTCTCTGAAGGTCCCGCATCATCCGGTTCCACTGGCGGTCCACGTGGATACGGCAGTAGCACGGGACTGTGTTGGAGAACTTCGAGCACTTGGGGGTTTCGACCCGGATTCTTGACCTGCCGCGTCTGTAACACACTCGGCCACGCTGGTCACAACAGTGCGTTGTGACGGCCACTCATCTTGGCGGTCACGCAGACATAGTGGTCACCCAGCGCGAGTCAGCGAACACGCCTTCTACGCCCACCATCAACTCGACGCAACCCTTCATGCCGTCACTGGCAACCGCAAGCACGCCGCGTCCTTCACATGACCCCGCGCGCCCCGGCCGGGCTGCCGGGGCACACGGAGCCACGCGAGGGTCAGATCAGCCCCTTGGCCTCGTCGCCGGCGGGGAAGGGCTCCATGACCGCGATGTCGAGGGGCTCGGCGAGTGCGTCGGCGACGGCGGCGGCGATGGCGGCCAGGGGGGCGCCGGAGCCGTGGGCGTCCAGGGTGGCCTGGTCGGCCCACTTCTCGACCACGGTGACGCGGTCGGTGCCGGCGTGGACGGCGTAGAGCTCGCAGCCGTCCTCCGCGTGGATGGCCGGGGTGTGCTTCTCGAAGGCGGCCAGGACTTCGTCGCGGCGGCCGGGCTTGGTCTTGATCGTGGCGATGACAATGGGCATGAGGACCTCCAAGTAGGCTCAGACGATCATGCTATCGACGGCGGTCGGTGAGAATGCTTCGGCGAACCACCCAATCGCCCGACGAGGAGGCACTGTTGAGCGGGATCATCCTCATGTCCGACCCGAAGGTGGCCGCAGTCCCGGTCCGGGAGTGCGGCGAGCGGCTCGTGGACGTACGCGGCCCCGAACTGCTGGTCGACGGCCGCAAGCAGGACGGCACCGACGCGTTCGCGCAACTGCGGACCGACGTCCTGGACCGCCTCCTCGACGCCCAGACGAAACTGCCCGACGGCATCCGCCTGCTGTTCGTCGAGGGCTACCGGCCGCCCGCTCTCCAGAGCCGCTACTTCGACGAGTACGCCGCCGAGTTGCGCACCGCCAATCCGGGCTGGCCGGACGACCGGATCAGGTCGGCGGCCAGCCGGTACGTCTCGCCGCCCGAGATCGCGCCGCACAGCGCCGGTGCCGCCGTCGACCTCACCCTCGTCGATGCCGACGGCCGTGAGCTGGACCTCGGGACCAGGGTCAACGCGAGCCCCGAGGAGAGCTCCGGGGCCTGCTACACGGACGCCGAGGGCATCAGCACGCAGGCCCGCTCCAACCGGCGGCTGCTCAGTGGCGTCCTGGCCGGCGCCGGGCTGGTCAACTACCCGACGGAGTGGTGGCATTGGTCGTACGGTGACCGCTACTGGGCGCTGGCCACCGGCGCGCCGGCCGCGCTTTACGGCCCGACGGACCTGTAGCCGGCCGCCGCGACACGCGGCCGACGTCGATGGGGTCATGCCCGAACGAGGGACGGGGCCGGGAGTGGCGTCGGCATCCGGCGACCGCTCACAGGAGAGCGAACATGACCGAACGCGGCGCCGAGGAACTCCCCGGCATCGCCGTTGCGATCGTCGTACGTGATGGCCGGGTGCTGATGGTGCGGCGGCAGGTCGCCGAGGGGCTGCTCTCCCGGCAGTTCCCGGCCGGGGAGGCCGTCCCGAACTCTCAGGCGCTCGCCCGGCTCCGCCGCACCAGCACCGCGAACCAGCACGGCCCGCCGTCCGGAGCTTCCGGACGGCGGGCCTCTCACATACCCCCGAAGAAGTTTCCGGTCGACCTGCAACCCCCGGCAGGTTCAGACGTCCAAGAGATACCGGAGTCTCCGGAACCATCAATGCACCAGCCGTACTTGGGGGGAACCAAGCATGCGTGCCCGTACCGCCACCACCATGGCCGTTCTGACGGCCCTCACCTTGACCGTCCCGGCCTTCGCCGCGTCCCCGGCCCTCGCCGCCCCGGCCGCGACGGCGAGTTGGACCGACGACCTCACCGCCCCGGCCGGCTTCGTCGGGATGAGCCCGACCCGCGTCCTGGACACCCGCACCGCCAACACGCCGTACCACACCGGCTTCACCCCGCTCGGCCCGGGAGAGTACTACCACGCGGTGGTGGGCGTGGTCCCGCACGAGGCGACGGCCGTCGTGGTCAACGTGACCGCGACCAACCCCACCGCCACGGGCTACCTCTCGCTCGGCAACACCTCGAAGCCCGAGGTCGGCGCTCCGGGTACCTCCAGCCTCAACTTCACGCCCGGCCAGACGGTGTCCAACCTGGTCACGGTCGCGCTCAGCCAGGACTCCGTCCGACACTCCATCAGCATCTACAACAGCGCCGGGACGACCGACGTCATCCTCGACGTGGTCGGCTACTACGTGCCCGGCGCGACCGACAAGTACGCCCCCCTGCACCCGACCCGCGTCGCCGACAGCCGGACCGACGGCACCGGCCGCCTCGGCAGCTTCGCCACCCGCTCGATCCAGGTCGCCCGGCCCGAACTCGGCGACCAGGACGCCCGTGCGGTGGTCCTCAACGTCACCGCCACCGAGGGCACCGCGAACAGCTTCCTGACCGTCTACCCGACCGGCACTGCGCGCCCGTCCGAGGGCTCGAACGTCACCGTTCCGGTCCGGCGCGACGTCGCGAACCAGGTCGTGGTGCCGGTCGGGGCCGACGGGAAGATCGACATCTACAACCACGTCGGCTCGGTCAACGTGATCGTCGACCTCGTCGGCTACTACGGCCCCTCGGGCACCGGGCTGTTCCAGGCGCTCAAGACTCCCGTCCGCCTGAACGACACCCGGACCACGGGCTTCAAGATGACCGGCCCGACCGAGATGGGGCTCGGCATCGAGATGGACCCGAAGGGCGTGGGCGCGGAGGTCAACGTCACTGCCACCAACGCCGACTCCGCCGGCCACCTCACGGTGTTTCCGAGCACGGCCGGGTGGAACGTCCCGAACACCTCCACCCTCAACTACGCCCCCGGACAGACCGTGGCCAACTCGGTCACCACCGGCCTCGACAAGGACATCACCGCCTTCTCCATGGCCAACTCCGGCGGCCCGGCGGACGTCATCACCGACCTGACCGGCTACTTCACCACCGGCTGAGCACACGGGCGCGGGGCCGGTCGGCCCCGCGCCCGTACCGCGCGTACGTCAGACCGGCCAGCGCTCGCTGCAGGACTGACCGCGCCTCCCTCGACTCCGCCGTACTGAACCGTCAGACGGTTGCCCGACTCCGCCGCACCAGCACGGCGGACAGCGCGCACATCAGCGCCGGCACCAGCAGGGCCACCGCGAGCCCGCCGGCACCGCCGCCGACGAACGCGCCCGTCACCGCCACGCCCACGGTCGCGCCGACCTGCCGTACGGCGTTGAGCAGGCCGCCCGCCGCACCCGCGCTGCCCTCCGGCGCGGTGGTGACCACGGCCGTGATCAGCGCGGGCAGGGCGAAGGAGACCCCGAACCCGGCCGCCAACAGGCCGACGGCCAGCAGCCGGTAGGGGGTACCGCACAGCACGGCCACGGCGAACACCGCGCAGCCGACGGCCAGCAGCACCAGCCCGCCCAGCACCGGCTTCCACGGGCCGACCTTGGCGACGATCCGCCCGGTGAGCAGCGGGTTGAGGCCCGGCGGCAGGGTCATCGGCAGGAACGCCAGCCCGGCCATCGTCGGCGACATCCCCAACTCCCCCTGCAGCAGCAGCGGCAGCAGGAACAGCACGCCCAGCATGGCGAAGTTCACCGCCGCGCCCGACAGCAGCACCGCGCCCATCCCGCGCGCCCGCAGCACGGCGGGCTGCAGCACGGGGGCGGGGCTGCGCCGCTCGCGCCGGACGAACCAGACGCCCGCCACGACCGCCGCTGCGCCAGCCCAACTCGCCTGCTGCCAGTCGGAGTTGCCGAGCGCGATCAGCGCGTCGGTGAACAGCGCGAGGGTCGCACAGGCGGCCAGCTGGGCCCACCAGTCGATGTGGCGCTCCCCGCGCGGCCCGTACACCGCCCGTCCCGCCGCCAGGCCGAGCACCAGCACGGCCAACGGGACGTTCACCAGGAACACCGCCCGCCACCCGGCGAGGTCCACCAGCACGCCGCCGACCAGCGGCCCGAAGGCCATCGCGCAGCCGCTGACCGCCGCCCAGACGGCCACCGCCCGGGCGCGCTCGGCCGGTTCGGGGTACAGCCGGGTGATCAGCGCCATGCTGGCCGGCACGCAGGCCGCCGCCGCGACGCCCAGCACGGCGCGCAGCAGCACCAGCGTCCAGATGTCCGGAGCGAACGCGCTGAGCAGCGAGCCGGCGCCGAAGGCGGCGATGCCGAAGCGGAAGGCCCGGTGGGCGCCGTAGCGGTCGGCGGCGGCTCCGGCGGACAGCAGCAGCGCGCCGAAGGCGACGCTGTAGCCGGTGACGGCCCACTGCAGCCCGGCCGTCGAGCTGCCCAGCGAGGACGCCAAGTCGGGCTCGGCGACGGAGAGGACGGTGGTGTCGAGCAGCACCATGGCGTAGCCGAGCGAGATGCCCAGCAGGGCGCGCACACGGGCGGCAGCACGGGTCGCGACCGCTGGAGCAGCGCCAAGAACGGGAGCAGCCAAGGGATTTCTCCAAGTCAGTGGGGGGGTCGGTCACCCACTCTGGTGCGCCGCCCTCCCCCGCTCCACCGCCGATCCCTCACACACCGTTCGGAATACCCGAACGCCCCCGTACGCTGTCCCGCAACACCAGCACCGACATGACCACGACCACACCACACCACGGCCGGCCGTTCGGGGGAACCGAGGAAACCAGTGGAACTCCGTCAGTTGCGCGTCTTCGAAGCCGTCGTCGCCCACCGCACCGTCACGGCGGCGGCGGTGGCACTCGGCCTCGCACCGTCCTCCGTCTCCGAGCAGATCCGTACCCTCGAACGCGGCCTGGGCATCGAGCTGTTCGACCGGGCCCCGCGCGGGATGACCCTCACCCCGGCCGGCGAGCGGCTGCTGCCCTGGTCCCGCAAGCTGCTCGACCAGGCCGACCAGGCCCGCCGCGAGGTGATCGCCGACCGGGCCCGGCTCCGCCTCGGCGCCCTGGAGACCATAGCGGCCACCCACGTCCCCGCCGTCCTGACCCGCCTCGCCGAACGCCGGCCCGACCTGGACGTCTCCCTGCACACCGACACCGCCCGGGACGCCCTGCTCGGCGGCGTCGCCGCGGGGGCCCTGGAAGCCGCCCTGATCCTGGACACCGCCGGCCCGCTCGGCGAACTCGGCTTCTACCTCCCGCCCGCCCCGCTCGACTACCTCGACCTCAAGGACGTCCCGCTCGCCCTGGTCGCCGCCCCCGCCCACCCCCTGGCGCAGGCCACCACCCTCACCCGCGAGGACCTCAGCGGCCAACGCCTCCTGGTCAACGCCCCCGCCTGCTCCTTCTGGCTGGCCGGCGAACGCCTGCTCGGCCACGACGTCGAGCGCGTCCGCACCGGCGGCGTCGCCGTCACCCGTGCCTGCGCCGAACAGGGCCTCGGCATCGCGCTCCTCCCCGACTTCGCCGTCCGCGACCCCCTCGCCTCCGGCGCCCTCATCCGCCTCCCCCTCGACCCCCCGCCCCTCCACCTCCGCCTCGTCTGGCGCGCCGACCGCGAAACCGTCCCGGGCCTGCGCGAAGTCCTGTACGCCGCCGCAGCCTGAGCCGCCCCCCTCCGGCGGCGAGTACATCCACCAGCAGGCGCACACAGCGAACGGCGCGCCCCGAAACTCCGGGGCGCGCCGCTCGCCGTCTGCGGACGTCAGGCCTTCGGGCCCGCGGACTGGACGACCTCGAAGGACCACAGCGTGGAGCCCGAGGCGGCCGGGCGCTTGGGGGCCTCGCCCTCGCCGCCGTGCTGGTGAGCCGCCTTCATCGGGCCCTCCATCCAGGTCTGGAAGGACTCCTCGTCGCGCCAGCGGGTGTAGACGAGGTACTGGTCGGTGCCCTCGACCGGACGGAGCAGTTCGAACCACTCGAAGCCGTCGGAGCTTTCGACGGCGTGCGCACGGTGGGCGAAGCGCTTCTCCAGCTCCTCGCGCTGCTCGGCGGGGACAGTCAGTACGTTGATCTTGACGACGGGCATGCCGCTCCTTCTGCTCCGCCGGGGTCCCGGGTCCGGGCGCCGGCTCGGTTGCTGCGTACGGTCAGCAGTCTCCTACACCTCACGCGGGCAGGTCAGGCAACCCACGGCGGGAGGACGCGCTGGTCGTCGCGCGGGGCGAGGGCGCAGGCGCCGGGCGGGGTGACGGCGTCGGGGTTGTAGGCGTGGGAGGGGGAGGTGGAGGCGACGAGGGCGGTGAAGCCGTCGGTGGTGGAGATCCGGCGGGGCGCGTCGGCGGGGAGGACGAGGGTGTCGCCGGCGCCGAGGGTGTGGGACTCCCCGGCCAGGTCCACCGTCACGGCGCCGGCCAGGAAGGTCCAGATCTGCTCGGCGTCCATCGCGTGCAGCGGACCCTGCCTGCCGGCGGGCATCTCAACTCGCCACAGGGCGAGGGATGCTGAGCCCTGGGTGGGCGAAGCGAAGGTGGTCATGACGGCGTTCGGGGTCTCGGTGCGGCGGGCGTCGACCGAACGGATCACGGGCATGGCGAAGGAACCCCCTAAGATGGACAATGACGTTGTCTATATGGTCAATGAGGTTGTCTATCGTGTCAACTGAGCCCGCCCCGCCCGGCTTCGAGCTGCCGCTGCGCCTGCTGCTCGCCTTCCGGACGATCATCGACGAGCTGCACGAGCGGATCGCCCGCGAGGGGCACCCCGACCTGCGCCCGATGCACGGCTTCGCCCTCCAGGCGATCGGCCCGGACGGCACCACCGCCGTCGAACTCGGCCACCGGCTCGGCGTCTCCAAGCAGGCGGCGGGCAAGACCGTCGAGAACCTGGAACAGCTCGGCTACGTCGAACGCGGCAGCGACCCGGCCGACGCCCGGCGCAAGGTGGCCCGGCTCACCGACCGGGGGGTGGACTGCCTGGTCCGCTCGGCGCGGATCTTCGACGAGCTGCGCGCGGAGTGGTCACAGACCCTCGGCGAGGGGCAGCTCCGGCAGGTCGAGGACGGCCTGCGGCGGCTCGCCCCCGGGGACCCGTTCCGGCTCGACACCCCTCGCTGGTTCGGCGGTCCGTGAGCAACAATCAGGGTCCGTACGGACCGAGGAGGGGGCGGATGAGAGCGGGACGGGCCATCGCGGCGACGGCGGCCGCCGCACTGCTGCTCGGTGCGTGCTCGTCGACGGGGTCCCACTCGCGGGCGGGCGCCGAGCGGATGTCCCCGGAGGCGCGCGCCTATCTGTCGGAGGCCCTGGACCTGCTCCAGCAACAGTCCCTCAACACCGCGAAGGTGGACTGGCCGAAGGTCCGCGCCCAGGCCTTCGCACAGACGGCCAACGCCCGTACGCCGGCCGACACCCATGCCGCGATCAAGGGCGCCGTGGCCGCGCTCGGGGACCGGCACAGCCGCTTCTACCCGCCTGCGCAGGAGACCGAGGTGGACGCCGACCCGGCGACCGTCAACGCCCCCACGGTCGCCCGACTCGACGGCGGCATAGCCTCCTTGACCCTCCCGGCGGTGAACGGCTCGGACCGCACCTACGCCGAGTACGTCACCCGCGGCCGCGCCGCTGTAGCCGGGGCGGAAGCCTGTGGCTGGGTGGTGGACCTGCGTGGGGAGATCGGCGGGGGGATGTGGGCGCCGCTCGCCGTCGCGGCGCCGATCCTCGGCGAGGGCCCGCTCGGCGCGTTCGTCACTCCGGGCGGCAAGCGCAGCACCTGGTCGATCCGCGACGGCGTGCCGTACCTGGACGACACCCCGCAGGCATCCCCGGACGCGAACAGCAGCGACGCCGCCCCGAATCCGCCCGTCGCCGTCCTCACCAGCCAGGCGACCGGCAGCGCCGGCGAGGCCGTCACCATCGCCTTCATCGGCCGCCCTGCCACCCGCAGCTTTGGCCAGCACACGTACGGGGTACCGACCGGCAACGACCCGCACCGCCTGTCCGACGGCGCCGTGCTCCTCCTCACCGAGGCAGCCGAGGCCGACCGCACCGGCCGCGTCCACGAGGGCCCGATCGAGCCGGACGAGACCGTCGACCCCCGCAAGGACAACGACCCGACGCTCGCCGCAGCCGTCAACTGGCTCTCCCGGCAAGCGCCTTGCGGCAAGGGCTAGAAGGACCGCCCCTCCCCCCGGTACGGCGGCTGCGGTCCGGTCGGGTCCGGCCGGTCCCGCGGGTCGGCGCAGAGGGTGGAGCTGAGCCGGGTGAGCAGCTCGGCGAGGTCCGCGTACTGCCGTTCGTCCCAGTCGCCCAGCAGCTCGGACAGCTGGGTGCGCCGGGCCGCGACCAGCCGCAGCGCCACCTCCTCGCCCGGTTCGGTGAGCCGTAGCGACAGGCCGCCGGTGCGGGCGGCGAGGCCCCGGCCCTCCACCTCGCGGACCGCCTCCTCGACGACGGCGATCGGGACGATCCGCCGCTCGGCGAGTTCGGCGGGCTCCACCGAGCCGTGGTGGTGCATCTGGAGCAGTAGCCAGCTGGAGGCGGGCAGCAGGTCGAGCCCGGCGGTGGCGGTGATCCGGCGGAACAGGTCGCGCCGGGCCTCGCGGGTGCTCAGCACCGAGAGGGCACGGGCGATTTCGTCCAGCGAGCTGCGCTCGACCGGGTTGAGGCCGATGGACTCGCCGAGGTCGGGTGCGGTGACCGTGGAGCGGAGCTTCTGCTCGCGCAGGAAGAGCGAGAGGACGAACGCGACCACCGCGACGGGCACCGCGTACAGGAAGACCCGGGTGATCGAATCGGCGTACGCGTGGTGGACCCCGGCCCGGGCGGCGGCCGGCAGCCGGGTGATCAGCCGGGGGTCGGAGGTGATCGCCTCGACGTGGAAGCCCGGCGGCAGCGGTTGGCCGGCCAGGGCCTCGGCGAGCCGGGAGCGCAGGCCGCCGGCGAAGATCGTCCCGAAGACGGAGACGCCGAAGGAGGCTCCGATGGAGCGGAAGAAGGTGGCGCCCGCGGTGGCCACGCCGAGGTCCTGGTAGCCGACCGAGTTCTGCACGATCAGCACCAGCACCTGCATCACCAGGCCCAGCCCGAGGCCGAAGACCAGGAAGTAGAGGCTCATCTCGGCCGTACTGCTGTGCTCGTCCAGCCGGGAGAGCAGCAGCAGTCCGACCGTGGTGACGGCCGTCCCGGCGATCGGGAAGGCCCGGTAGTGGCCGGTGCGGGCGACGGTCTGGCCGGAGCCGATCGAGGTGACCAGCATGCCGAGCACCATCGGCAGCATGTGGATGCCGGACATGGTGGGCGAGACCTGGTGGACCACCTGGAGGAAGGTCGGCAGGTAGGTGAGCGCGCCGAACATCGCGAAGCCGACCACGAAGGAGATCACCGCGACCAGGCTGAAGGTCTGCGAGCGGAACAGCCGCAGCGGCAGAACGGGCTCCACGGCGGTGCGCTCGACCTCGACGAAGGCGACCAGCAGCACCAGGCCCAGTACGCCCAGGCCGACGATCTGCCAGGAGCTCCAGGCCCAGGTGGTGCCGCCGAGCGAGGTCATCAGCACCAGGCAGGTGGCGACGGCGGCGATCAGCGCGGTGCCCAGGTAGTCGATCCGGTGTTCGCGCCGCACCTCCAGCCCGTGCAGCACCGCGGCGATCACCACCAGGGCGACCGCGCCGATCGGCAGGTTGACGTAGAAGACCCACCGCCAGCTGAGGTGGTCGACGAACAGCCCGCCGAGCAGCGGACCGAGCACGCTGGTGACGCCGAAGACGGCACCGAAGAGACCCTGGTACTTGCCGCGATCCCGGGGGGAGACCAGGTCGCCGACGATCGCCTGGGAGAGCACCATCAGGCCACCGCCCCCCAGGCCCTGGAGCGCGCGGAAGGCGATCAGCTCGCCCATGTTCTGGGCGATTCCGCACAACACCGAGCCGAGCAGGAAGATCACGATGGAGGCCTGGAAGAAGCGCTTCCGGCCGTACATGTCGCCGAGCTTGCCCCACAGCGGGGTGGCGGCGGTGGAGGCCAGCAGGTAGGCGGTGACCACCCAGGACAGGTGCTCCAGGCCTCCGAGGTCGCTGACGATGGTGGGCAGCGCGGTGGAGACGATGGTCTGGTCGAGGGCGGCGAGCAGCATCGCCAGCAGCAGGGCGCCGATCGGCACCCACAGGTTGGGGACGGTGGCCTCCGGCGGGCCGGGCTCGTTCGCCGGGCTCCGGTCGGACGCGGCGGGCGGGTCCGTCATGGCGTCTCCACAGGCGGCACGGCCTCTCCGTAGGATCGCGGGGCCGACGACCGGACGCCCATCGGATCATCACTCCTGTCGGATAATCACTCCCAGTTCCCCATGCTGGCAGACATGTCCTGGTTTGTTCCGCCGGGTTGAGCCGAACGTAAGCGCCGGTTCCGTCCCTCGCGTTTCAGCGCTTTCCTCGGGAGCCAACCACCACCAACCGGCACAACACCCCCGCCGGGGCCGGACGCCCCTGTCCACCCTCCGGGACGTCCTGCATAATCAGGCCCGATCGCGAGACCTGAGAACCGAGGACCGACACCCGAGGAGGACCGGCCGATGCCGGACCAGCACTGCCCGACGTGCGGCACCGCACGCTCAACCGGGTGCGGCTGCCTCCCGGATCCGAGCCTGGACGAGACCACCGTCCTCCCGCACGTCGAAGGCCCGCCGCTGGTCCGCCCGTACGTGCCGCAATCGGCCGGCCAGGTGGCGGAGGAGCCGCCGCCGGCCGGGGACCCGTTCGCGACCACGGTCCTGCCGCCGGTCCAGCCGCTTCCGCCGATGCAACCCATGCATCCCGTGCAGCCGATGCAGCCGATGCAGTCGGCGCAACCGCCCGTCACGCCCCCGCTCGGGCCGGACGCGGACGCCTACGCGACGACCGTGCTGCCGCCCGTACCGGGCCCCGCGCCGGACGCGTACGCCACCACCGCCCTGCCTCCGGTCCCGCCCGGCGAGGGGGAGGACCTCGGCTACTTCCCGTTCGAGAACCAGGTGCCCGAGCCCGGGTCCGGGCCCGTCGGCGGACGGGCCGCACGGCGGGCGGCCGAGCAGTCCGCGCAGAGCCCGTTCGCCCAGAACAAGCTGCTGATCGCGGGCGTCGGCGCGGGCCTGCTGGCGCTCACCGTGGGCCTCGCGTACGCCGTGACGCCCTCGTCCGAGCCGACCCGCCGGGCGGACCCGCTGCCCGTCACCACGCTCGCGCCCGCGCCGTCGGACCCGCCCAGCCAGGCCGCCCCGCCCCCGGCCTCCCCGGCCCCCACCAGCGACACGCCGAGCCCGACCCCGACCCGGACGAGCAGACCCGGTCCGACCCGGACCCCCACGCCCACCCCGACGCCGACCCACACGCCGACGCCGACCCCCACCCCGACGCCCACGCCCACCCCGACGCCGACGCCGACCCCCACGCCCACCCCGACGCCCACGCCACGGCTGCTCCAGCTCGGGATGAGCGGGCCCGACGTCAAGGCGATGCAGCAGCAGCTCTACGCCGCCGGGTGCGGATTCGTCGACAGTTCGATCGTCACCGGCACTTTCGACGACCAGACCCGGTCGGCACTCATCAGCTACCAGCGCGCGAACCGGATCAAGGGCGAGAACGGCGTCTACGGCCCCAAGACCCAGGCCGTCCTGACCGCCGACCCCGGCTGCTGAGCCGGGGCGACCACGCCAGCCGGCGACCGCCCCGCATCAGCCGGTGACCGCCCCAAAGATGCTGACGCCCGCCAGCACCACCATGATCCCCGCCGCCACCCGGATGATCAGCTTCATCGGCACGTACTTGAGCAGCTTCTGCCCGCCCACGATGGCGATGCCGCCGACCGCGCAGAGCGCCAGCCAGGAGCCGATGCCGACGGCCAGCGGATCGGCGTACTTGGCGGCCAGGTTGGCGGTCATGATCTGGGTCAGGTCGCCGAACTCGGCGATCGCGACGACCACGAAGCTGGCCCCGGCCACCTTCCAGAAGCTGTTCGAGGACGGCTCCTTGGCGGCGTGCTCGTCGTCGTCCCCGCCGCCGTGGAACAGCAGCATCGCCGCGCCGACCAGGAACAGCGCGCCGGTGATGCCCTCCACCCAGCGGTGCGGCAGCAGCGAGAGCAGGTGTCCGGCGACCAGGGCCAGGCCCACCTGGAGGGCGAAGGCGGCGGCGATGCCCGCGAAGACGTAGCTCGCGCGGTACTTGGTGCCGAGCACCAGACTGGCCAGCGCGGTCTTGTCCGGCAGTTCGGCCAGGAAGATGATGCCGAACGTCAACGCGGCAACGGTCAAACTCATCGGAGGAATCCCTCGGTCGGGCTGCCCGGCCTCCGCAGCTCCGTCAGGGGTCGCTTCGGCCCGGCAGCACTGGAAACGGTCACAGCACTGCGGCCGAAGGTCTCGCCGGCACCGTCCGTCCGGACCATCCGCATCGACCGGATCAACCGGATCGGATGGCTCAGGTGGCTGAGGTGCCCCGGGCGCCGGGCCCGTGAGGGCCAGTATGTCGACGGTCCGGTGGAGGGCTACTCCCCTTCAACGTGCTCAAGCCTACCCGACGCCGTTGGACGGCCCCGCCGTCACCAACCCGCGCCCGACCAGCTCCAGCACCACCACGATCGCCACCGACTCCACCGCCAGCAGCCCGATCAGCACGAACAGCTGCACCGCCCCCGCCTGGACGGGTGAGGCGCCGCCGAGCAGCATGCCGACGAAGGCGCCCGGCAGGGTGACGAGCCCGACCGTGCGGGTCTGGTCCAGCGCCGGGACCAGCGAGGTCGCGGCCGCCGTACGGCAGATCTCCAGCCGGGCGTCCCGCTCCTCGAAACCGAGCGCCAGCGCCGCCTCCACCTCGCCGCGCCGCTGCCGCAGCTCGTCCAGCGCCCGCCGTCCGGCCAGCGAGGTGGCGGTGAGCCCGCCGCCGATCAGGATGCCCGCGACCGGGATCACCGACAGGCCCTTGGGCGGCAGCAGTCCGACGGCCAGCAGCACGACGAGCACCGGCAGCACCCCGACGCCGATCGGGGCGGCCGCCCAGACCCAGCCGGGGCCCCGGGTCATCCGCCGCCCGGCCGTGCGCACCGCGACCGCGAACATCAGCAGCACGAACAGCGCCGACCGCCAGAGCGAGCCGACCACCCAACTGATCACCGCGGCGACGGCGGCCAGCTGGACGACCGCCCGCAGCCCGGCCCGCACCACCGCCCGCCCGTGGCCGAGCAGGCCCCACCCGGCCACCGCCACCGCGGCCAGCAGCAGCGCCGCGGTGACCACCCAGAGCACCGGGGTGACCGGCAGCAGCTGCCCGCCGGACGCCGCCGGCGGAACCGGCATCAGATCCAGCTGGTGAACCACATCCGGTCCTGCCAGGACGACATCGGGATCACCTCCGCCGTGTACAGCGGGTAGAAGAAGGCGAAGCAGCCGACGATCGCGAGCACGATCAGCCCGGCGCCGATCGCCCCGTACCGGCGGCGCTCGGGACTGCTGCCGACCGGGCCGAGGATCGCCCCGAGCATCTGGGCGACGGCCAGGCACAGGAACGGCACCAGCACGACCATGTAGAAGGAGAAGATCGTCCGCTGCTGGTACTGGAACCAGGGCAGGTAGATCCCGGCCACCGCGCACAGCACGGCGCCCGAGCGCCAGTCCCGGCGGAAGAACCAGCGCCACAGCAGGTAGACCAGCGCGAAGCACGCCGCCCACCACAGGAACGGGGTGCCCAGGCCCAGGATCTGGGCCGCGCAGCCGCCGGAGGAGGTGCAGCCGCGCGTCCCGTTCGGGACCTGCTCCCAGTACATCGAGACCGGGCGGCCGTCGACCAGCCAGGCGAAGGGGTTGGACTGGTAGGTGTGCGGGGTGCTCAGGCCGGTGTTGAAGTCGTACATCTGCGAGTGGTAGTGCCACAGGCTGCGCAGCGCCGCGGGCACCCAGCTCATCGGGACCTGCGGCAGCGGGACGCCGAGGACGTGGTCCGGGGAGAGCCCGGCGCGGCCGTCGGCCCAGTGCCGGTCGTAGCCGCCGTCGCCGCCCGCGCCGCTGGCCAGCCAGCCGCTCCAGGCACCGACGTACACCACCAGGGCGGAGCCGACCATGGCGAGGAAGGCCGGTACGGCGTCCCGGCGCAGCATGGCCCGCCACGGGTGGCGGGCTCCGGCTCCGCGGCGGCCGGACTGGTCCCAGAGCACGGTCAGGATGCCGAAGGCGGCGAGGATCGGGGCGCCGTTCCACTTGACCGCGCAGGCCGCGCCGACGAACACCCCGGCGGCGATCCGCCAGGGGCGCAGCCCGAGGCTCGCCCGGTCGGCATCGGTCACGGCGGCCAGCTTCGCCCGGGCGTGGTCGCGGTCGATCAGCAGGGCGCCGAAGGAGGCGAGCACGAAGAACATCTGGATGCCGTCGAGCAGGCCGACCCGGCTCATCACCAGCTGAAGGCCGTCGACGGACATCAGCAGGGCGGCGGTGCAGCCGACCAGGGTGGAGCCGAAGAGCCGACGACCGATCCTGGCCAGCATCAGCACGGTGACGGTGCCGAGCAGGGCGGTCATGAACCGCCAGCCGAAGGGGTGCAGGCCGAACAGCTGCTCGCCGATCGCCATCACCCATTTGCCGAGTGGCGGGTGGGCGATGAACTCGGGCACGGAGCTGAGCGGGACGGACTGCGGGACGGCCAGGATGTCGGTGTTGGCGTGGTCGGGCCAGGTGCCCTCATAGCCCTGCTGGAGCAGCGACCAGGCGTCCTTGGGGTAGTACGTCTCGTCGAAGACGAAGGCGTTGGGGTAGCCGAGGTTCCAGAACCGCAGCAGGCCGGCGAACAGGGCGACGGCGATCGGGCCGAGCCAGCCGGAGCGGTCGGCCGCCCAGCGGAGCAGCCCGCCCCGGGCCGGTGCGGGGTCGGCGGGGGCCTGGGCCGCCGGGGGGTGCGTGAGCGCCGCTTGCGTCATAGCCTCGCCGATTCGACTGTCTGCGGGGCCCGCCGGGTGCTGCTCCGGGCCCGGGTCTGCTGCCCGGGCTGGGGCCGGGCGGTCAACAGCCACTGACACTATTTGACTCCCGATCTCCCCGGCAATGAATGCCGGGGATTCCCTGTCACGCTGCGCGCGGCATCGCCGCGCGCTGGCGTGACGGTCGGTTCCTGTTTCCTCCCCGTCGCCGGGGGTTGCGCGCGTGCCTTCCGATTTCCGACCGGATGAGGTCTCACAGCGCTCCGCAGGCGTTTACCCAACTCGGTTACCCGGTTGGGGCCGGTACGTCCCCCGGTATGCGGGCGGCGCGCATGAGCCGACCCTCGTCATGCAGGTTCTTGGCCGCGTTGTGGTCGCGGTCGTGGATGGTGCCGCAGGCGGTACAGGTCCACGTGCGGACGTGCAGAGGGAGTTTCCCCGGCCGGTATCGGCAGTGTGAGCAGATCTGTGTGCTCGGGAAGTCGCGGGCGACCTTGGTCAGTGCGCGCCCGTACCGAGCCGCCTTGTACTCCAACATCGTGACGAACCGTCCCCACGCGGCATCGTGCACGGATTTGGCGTTGCGGCCGCGCGCCAGGCCGAGCACGCCAAGGGTCTCCACGGTCACGGCTTGGTTCTCGCGCATGATCTCGGTGGAGAGCTTGTGCTGCCAGTCCCGGCGGGCGTTGGCCGCGTGCGCGTGGGCGCGGGCGACCTTGATACGGGCCTTGTCCTGGTTCCTACTTCCTTTCCGTTTGCGCGACAGTTCGCGCTGTGCGCGCTTGATCTTCTTCTCGGCGCGGCGCAGCCACCGGGGGTTTTTGATCTTCTGGCCGGTGGAGAGGATCACGTAGTGCGTCAGCCCGAGGTCGACGCCGATCTCCGCTGTGGTCTCCGGCATGGTGGTCAGGTCGTCGGCAGGGTCGGTCTCCACGACGAAGCTGGCGAAGTACCTTCCGGCCGGGTCCTTGATCACCGTTACCGACGACGGTCCGGACGGCAGCTGCCGCGACCACGTGACCTTCACATCGCCGACCTTCGGCAGGCGAAGCTGCCCGGTGCCGGTGATCGACCAGCGGTCCGAGCGGGTGTACCGGGCGGCCTGCCGACGGTCCCTCTTGGACTTGAAGCGGGGCTCTTCGATCTTCGGTCCGGGGCGCTTGCCCTTGATGCTGTCGAAGAAGTTCCGCCACGCCCGGTCCTGGTCTCGCAACGCCTGCTGCAGGACACCGACAGGAGCGCCGGACAGCCAAGCCCGCTCCGGGGTCTTCTTCGCCTGTGTGATCAGCGACTTGGACAGATCGGCGGTCTTTGGGAACGGAAGCCCGGCGTCGTGCGCGTCCCGTCGGATACGCAGCGCATCGTTCCACACCACCCGTGCGCACCCGAACGCGCAGTCCAGCGACTTACGCTGACCCACTGCCGGGTGGATACGGAAGGAGTACCGGAGCTGCACACGATCACCCTACGGCATTTTTTTGATTTATGACCCGATATCAGAATCCCGAAGACCCGCACCGGCGGACACTGCACTTTCATGCTGAATACACATTTGATTCTTTCGTTACAAAGTACTGCCGCAAGCCGTTCGCCAACCGCACGTGAGCCAATCAAAGAGATCATGCGGAGCGTATGCCAGGACTTCGAGACGGAGCCGGTCGAGCACTACTGACGAGCGCAGCGCCTCTGGCCGAGGTCATACTTCGCCGGATCGGTCGGCGGGGCTCCGATATGCGTTCTGCATCAGTACATCGAAGGGCAGAACCACCCTGTGCGATCGATCTGGTGGCGGTGCCCGGGAAGCCAAGCGCGACGGGCGCCGACCAGGTGACCTGGCCGGCGCCCGCTTCCTCATCGAATATCCGTTAGGCGGCGGTCTCGAGCTCCCGGACCGGGACAGCCGTGCGGACCACGGCCGGGGCCGCGTTGTCCTGCTCCGCCGTGAGGTACGGGCGCAGCCGCAGCGCCAGCATGACGATCAGCAGCGTCGAGCCCGCCATGGCCGCCAGGTAGAGCGGCCAGGTGCCGGAGCCGACCAGCAGCACGCCGACGGCCGGGCCGACCGCGACGGCGATCTGCTTCACCAGGGCGTACCCGGCGTTGTAGGTGCCGAGCAGTCGGGCCGGGGCGAGGTCGGCGACGATCGGGCCCATGGTGGGCGCGAGCAGCGACTCGCCGACGCCGAACAGGGCGTAGATCGAGACGATCGCGACCGTGGCGGCCATGGTCTCGGTCCGGATCAGACCGGCCACCAGGGCCATCGCCCAGGCGCCGAGCCAGACCAGGCCGGCCGCGGCCATCGCGGTGGTGCGGCGGCGGCGCGCGGTGATCCGCACCATGAACATCTGCAGGACCACGATGGTCAGCGCGTTGGCGCCGATCGCGAAGCCCAGGGTGGAGGGCGCGGTGCCGACGGTGTCGGTGGCGAAGGCCGCGACACCGGACTCGAACTGGCCGTAGCAGGTGAAGAAGATCAGCCCGGCGAGGACGCAGAGCCGCACCATCGCCTTGTCGGCGAACAGGGCGCGCAGGCCGGTCGGACCGTCGGCCTTCTCCTGGACGACGCTCAGCCGGACCTTGGGCATCCGGGCGGTGCCGGTGACCAGGGCCAGGCCGAGGAACGTCGCCGCCTCGATGGTGAACAGCCGGGTGAGGCTGGCCGGGTCGGCGATGTCGACGATCTGCCCGCCGACCAGCGCGCCGATGCCCATGCCCAGGTTGACCAGGGTGAACTGCAGCGCGAAGGCGTGCGAGCGGGTCGCCGCCGTCGAGCAGCGGACGATCATCGTGGCCAGCGCCGGCTGGCAGGTGGTGACACCCGCGCCGAACAGGAAGGACGACACCAGCAGGGCCGGGGTGTCGGCGGCGTGACCGAAGGCGAACGCGCCGGTGGCGGCGAGCGCGGCACCCGCCAGCAGCACCGGACGGGGGCCGTACCTGTCGATGCCGCGCCCGGTGAACGGGAGGACGGCCAGCGCCGCCAGCGCGAAGACGGTGAACACCATCCCGGCCGCCAGCGAGCCCAGCCCGCGCACCTGGTCCACGTACACGAACATGTACGGCATCGTGAACCCGCTGCCGAACGCACTGAGCGCGTTGCCGATCTGGACGCGGCGCAGCGGGCCGCCCGCCCCACGTCGCTGCTGCCTCTGCTGCTTCACCGTGCCGGTCACCGTGCACATCCCTTCCAGGTCGTCCGGACTCTCGAGTTGAACTCTTAAGGCCGGAAGATTTCAGAGCTAAAGTTTGACGAGATAAAGTCTTAGCACCGGAAGACTGTGGAGTCAAAGGCTTAAGAGATGCACGTCCGCGTGCGACACTGTCGGCATGACTACGGACAAGCCGGCGCCGGCTGCCGACAAGCCCCTGCCGGCCACCCCCCTGGAGCTCGGCATCGCCGAGCAGGTGGCCCTCTACCAGCGGGAATTCCCCACCGTGGACCCTCAGGTGGAGACGATCGTGCAGACCCTGTCCCGAGTCGCCCGGCGGATGGGCGTCGCGTACGACCGGCAGCTGACTGTGCTGGGAATCACCTCCGCGGAGTGGGAGGTGCTCAAGGCGCTGGTGGTGGCCGGCAGCCCGTACCGGCTGGGGCCCGGCGAGCTGGCCAAGCGGCTGGGGCTCACCCCGGCCGCGATGACGCACCGGATCGACCGGATGGTCGCCGAGGACCTGGTGACCCGGGAACGGGACGAGTCCAACCGGGTGCGGGTGATCATCGAGCTGACCGAGAACGGCCGCGACAAGTGGCTGGAGTCGATGCGGATGGCGGCGGTGTTCGAGGAGGAGCTGCTGCAGGACATCGCGGGCGAGGAGCGCGCCGCGCTCTCCGGCCTGCTGGCCCGGATGCTGCGGCGGATCGAGCAGAGCCAGCCGGACGCGCTGGGGCGCACCGCCGACCTGGGGTAGCAACGCGGTCCGGCCCGCCGGGGATGCTCCCCCGGCGGGCCGGACCGTCGATGCTTCGGACGGGTGCCGCGAGGCCCGTCAGGGCCCCGGGCGGTCAGCCGATCAGGCGGTCAGCCGGATCAGGCGGTCAGCCGCTCAGCAGGGGCCGTTGTCGGCCCAGACGCCCCACTGGCCGCTCAGGGTCGGGTCCTCGCCCTTGGTCCACCACTTGTTGGTGTAGTAGTGGCCCTTCCACGAGACCTTGGTGCCGCCGGCCGCGTAGGTGGTGTTGGGGTCCCAGCTCGGGGCGGCCGGGCAGGTGGCCGGCGTGGTCGGGGTGCCGGTCGGAGTCCCGGTGGGCGTGCCGGTCGGGGTGCCCGTGGGCGTGCCGGTCGGGGTGCCGGTCGGGGTCTGGGTGGGCGACGGCGTGCCGGTCGGCGGGGCCGGGCAGCCTGCGGCGGAGCCGTTGGTGGCGTTCACCATCGTGTCGAACAGCGTGGTGTTGGTACCGAGGTCGTAGAGCGAGAAGGCGAAGGAGCCTCCCAGGCCGTTGCAGTGCGCGTAGTCCAGCTTGGCCTGGATGGACCGGGCGTCCTCACCGCTCCAGAAGGTGGTGCCGTCGTAGAAGTAGGTGGCCTTGGCGGCGTCGTCCCAGAAGGTCTTGGACGGGTTGTCGACGAAGCCGCCCAGCTCCTTGTACATCTGGATGCCGGGGACGTTGCCGGACATCGCGGCGCCGGCCGCCGGGCCGGTGGCGGGCTGGAAGAGGCCGTTCCTGCCGTTGTTCTGGACGCCGGTCCAGCCGCGGTAGTAGAACGGCACACCCATGTTGATCTTGTTGGCCGGGAAGCCGCCGGGGATGCCGTACTGCGCGTCGCCGACCGTCCACGCCTTGATCGCGTTGTCGATCGAGTACTTGCCGTTGCCCGGCTTGGCCGGCGTCGACGGGTCGTTCGGGCCGGAGTACAGCGGGGCCTGGTGGTTGGTCGGGCCCTGCGGGTCCCAACCGCCGTGCATGTCGTAGGTCATGACGTCGAGGAAGGTCAGGTACTGACCGATCTTGTCGGTCTCGACGTTCATGATCTTGTCCTGGCCGGCGCCGACCGCCGCCGACAGGGCGTAGGTCTTGTTGTCGGCCTTGCCCTGCGCGTCCAGCTGGTTGCGGAACTCCTGCAGCAGCAGGGTGAAGTTCTGCTTGTCGGCCGGGCTGGAGATGTTGCCGGTGTGGCCGCCGCCGCCCGGGTACTCCCAGTCGATGTCGATGCCGTCGAAGATGCCGGCGCCCGAGCCCGGGCCGCCGTAGCCGGCGTCGGTCGGGAGGTTGCCCTTGATGAACATGTCGATGCAGGACGACACCAGGTGCTTGCGCGAGGCGTCGGTCGCGGCCGCCTGCGAGAAGTACTTGGAGTAGGTCCAACCACCGATCGAGAGCAGGACCTTGAGGTTGGGGTTCTTCGCCTTCAGCTTCTTCAGCTGGTTGAAGTTGCCCGCGATCGGCTGGTTCCAGACGTCGCCGACGCCGTCGACCGAGATGTCCGCGCCGAAGCTCTTCTGGTAGTCGGCGAACGCGTCGCCCGCGCCGTCACCCGCGTTGGGGTTGTTGTCGTTCGTGTCGGCGGCCTTGGTGGCCTCGAAACACCCCAGGTCGGTCGGGTTGATGTTGGCGAAGTCGTAG
Organism: Kitasatospora sp. NPDC058190; assembly: GCF_042883685.1. Taxonomy (NCBI): domain Bacteria; kingdom Bacillati; phylum Actinomycetota; class Actinomycetes; order Kitasatosporales; family Streptomycetaceae; genus Kitasatospora; species Kitasatospora sp. NPDC058190. Next base: position 25,193 of record NZ_JBHVVI010000063.1, on the reverse strand, counting down.
ATCAGGTAGTCCAGCTTCCCGGCCACGCCGGTGTCCTGGATCGTCTTCGGGTAGTACGCGTTCGCGTAGACCGACCACTGGTCGAAGTAGGCGACCTTGATGCCGCCGCTGGTGGCGGGTGCGCCGGTGGAGTTGGTGGTCGCGGCGTTGGCCGCGGCGCCGCCGGACAGCGCGAGGCCCGCGCCGAGCAGCAGGGAGGCGGCGGTGCCGACCGCGACGGCGGCCAGGCTCTTCGGGCGGCGCCGACGGGCTCCGTCCGGAGCCGGGGCCCCGGCCCTTTCAATGCGTGAGCGCAGCATGGGTGCGTGACTCCTGGTTGTGGGGGATGCCGTCGTCCCGGTGGGGTCGCACGTCCGGGTGGGGCCGGACGACCAGGACATGACAGGTATGGCTGGGGAATCGAGCGGGATCAGGCCGTGACGGACGCCGGGATGTGCCGAACCGGCGCCCCCGGCACGAGGCCGGTGACGCCGGTTCAGGGGCTCCCTGCACCTGGGCAACAAAAATGGACTAGACCAACTCCCCCGTCAAGGGGTGCCGTCGGCCCTTGAGTCGCGCTTAAGGTTCGACCCTCGCGCCGAGCAGGGCTTTCAGTAGCGGACGGCGTTCCCCACCTCGGCCTTGACCGTGCCCGAGAGGTCCAGGTTGCTGCGCGCGGTGGCCTGGGCGCTCTGGCCGACCGCCACGTCCTGGACGGTCACCGCCGTCGCGTCCAGCAGCTTGCCGCTCCCGTCGGTGAAGTTCAGCTGGATCACGTACCGGTAGGACTGCTGGCCGTGGTTGGTGACGGTCAGCTTCGCCTGCGCCTTCCCGTCCGATCCGATGGTCACCGCCCCGACGGCCACGTCCGCCTTGGCGTCCAGCCCGCCCTTGATCCCGGCGACCGCCGAGGAGGCGGCCGAGATCGCCGCCGAGGCCTCGGCCTCCGCCGAGGCGATCGCCCCGCCCACTCCGCCCACCACCCCACCCGCCGCCGAGGCCAGCTCCGAGGCGGCGGAGGCGGCCGCGCTCGCCGCCTTCTGCACCGCACTCGCCGCCTCGGAGGCCTTGCTGTTCGCGCTCGTGCCGGAGGAGCAGCCCGCCAGCACCACCGCACCGAGCGCGACCGCGGCCAACGTCCCCGCCACCACCCGACGACGGTGATCGCCCATCCGCTCCGGAGGCTGCGCGGTGACGCGCGGTGGGGTGGCTCGGGTGAGCGGCTGGCGGTCCATTCGGTCCTCGTTTCTGCCCGGCGCCGGGCTGCCCGGCACACCTCCCCGCTCACCCTCCGAGGGCCCGGGGGCCACCGCCAGCAGGGGTGGTCCCTCCGGGTGACGAGGCCGTCGGGCCGACGGCTACGACAACCCGGAGCCCTCCTGCTCGTCCGCCTCCACCGCCGCCCGCTCCTCGCGCAGCCGCACCGCGTGGCGCCGCCGGGCGACCACCCCGTACGCGCCGGCCGCGCTCGCCACGAAGGCCAGCACGCCCGTCCACGGCCGGTCGAAGACGTGCCCGGTCAGGTGGTCCAGCGAGTACCGCCCGGGCCCGGCCAGGCCCATCGCCAGCCCGGTCGCGCCGAGGAAGGCCGGGTACTCGTAGCCGCCGGACATCGCGAAGAAGCCCGCCGGGGCGTGCACCGCCACCGCGGTGGCCATCGTCCCGGCCACCACCGCGCCGGCCGCCGGGGTGGCCAGCCCGGCCACCAGCAGCGCCCCGCCACCCGCCTCGCCCAGGCCCGCCGCGATGGCGCTCTCCCGAGCCGGGTGGAAACCCATCTGGTCCATGGCCTTGGTGGTGCCCTCCAGGCCGCCACCACCGAACCAACCGAACAGCTTCTGGGTACCGTGCGCGATCAGCACCCCGCCGACCGCGCCGCGCAGGGCCAGCAGGCCCAGGTCCTTACGGTTCAGGCACATGTCGCATCCTCGTTTCCGCCAAGGAGTGGTCGTACCTCCATGGCACCCGAGAGCGCGCACCCGTTCGAGTCGGGGCCGCCATCCGGGCGAATCCGCCTGGGACCCGGAATGAACCGCCCGGTGGGGAGATTCACGCCACGCCCGGCTGCGGGGCGTGGCGGGCCGGTGGATCTCTCGTACCAGCCGACCTTCACCCTGGACCGCCACCCTCACACCCCGAGGGCAGCGGCAGCGGGCGGAATGCACTGTTACCCCAGCCAAAACTGGCTCAGTGCCGTTTCACGGTGGCCTCATGTCACCACGCCGTTCCACTTGGCTTCCTCCCCATCCGCGCACGAAGGGGATTCCCTCCGGCCTCGCGGCCGGACTGGGCTTCCGGTTGCCCGGTCGCCTGGTTGGCGATTCACAGCCTGCCCAACGGCTAAGGCTCCACGCCCTGCCACCGCATGCCCTGCGGCGGTACTGCCTCATCCGACGCTTGGCTATCGCAACCGGATGCTTGATGCCACTGACACCGCCGGACACTCGGTCCTTCTTGTCAACAAGTGCGCGGGCCTGCCCCAGGAAGTGCGGTTCAGGGCGAGGATCTGGTCGAACTCCGACCAATCTCGACTGCTCGCGGCGGTCGGCGTCGAGGTGTTCCTGGAGGGCCTGGCCGGGCTCGGAGTGCCCCTGCCCGCGGGGCCCTGAGGCCTACCGCAGCTCCACCGGCCGCCAGGGCACCGGGCTGGAGAGGATCATCGAGCTGGACGGCTGGCCGTAGCCGCCGAGCCGGTCGCACAGCGCCTCGAACTCGGCCATCGTGGGCACCGCGACCAGCAGCACGCAGCAGGCCCCGCCGGTGACCCGGTGCAGCTGGAGCACCTCCGGCCAGGTCGCCACCTCGGGGTCGCGCAGCACGCAGCGCGGGCCGTAGCACTGGATCTGGACCAGCGCGGTGATCGGCAGCCCGGCCCGGGTGAGGTCGACGTGGGCGTGGTAGCCGCTGATCACCCCGTCGGCCTCCAGGCGGCGGACCCGTTCGGCCACCGCGGGTGCGGACAGGCTCACCCGGCGGGAGAGTTCGTTGTACGAGAGCCTGGCGTCGGCCTGCAGCTCGGCCAGCAGGCGGCGGTCGACGGCGTCCATGGCGACTCCCGAAAAGCGGTTGTGATCAGCGGTTTTTCATTCATAAAGCGGATCGCCCGAACGCCTCGCGAACGACAGCCCGAAGCGCGGTTGCGGTGCTCATCGGCCATTCAAGCGGGAGGCCATGGCGCCGCACAATGGGCTCCCCGGCGGAACCAGGACGTCCGTCCGCTCCCGCCGGCCCCGGGCGACAAGGCCCGGACGGATCAGGAGGGATCGGGATGGGGCACGACACGGTGGAGACACCCAACCTGTCGTTCGGTCGGGGCGGCGAGCCGGGTCGGGGCACCCCGTACGCGCAGTACGTGCGCCTGGAGCAGCTGCACAGCCTGCAGCACCCGCGCAGCAAGGAGCCGGCCGAGCTGTCGTTCATCGTCACCACCCAGGTGATGGAACTGCTCTTCGACCTGCTGCGGCACGAGTGGACGCAGGCCCGGCAGGCGCTGCGCGAGGACGACCTGACCGCCGCGCTGGCCGCGCTGCGCCGCGGCACCCACGTGCAGGACGTGCTGGTGGAGTCCTGGGACCTGCTGGCCACCATGACCCCGCAGGAGTTCAACTCCTTCCGCGCGCTGTTCGGCGAGGCCTCCGGCTTCCAGTCCTCGGCCTTCCTGCACCTGGAGTTCCTGCTCGGCAACAAGAACGCCGCGCTGCTGAACATGTACGCGGAGATGCCCGGGACGCGGGCCGAGCTGACCGAGGCGCTGCGCTCCCCCGGCCTGTACGACGAGGCGCTGGCCCTGCTGGCCCGGCGCGGCCTGGCGGTGCGCCCGGAGAGCTCCGAGCAGCGCTACCAGCCCTCCGAGGAGGTCGCGGCGGCCTGGCGCCGGGTCTACACGGACCCTGAGTTCGCCGCCCTGCAGCCGCTCGGCGAGGCGCTGCTGGACGTGGCCGAGCGGGTCACCCGCTGGCGCCAGCGCCACCTGTCCGCGGTCAAGCGGAGCATGGGCGCCAAGCCCGGTTCGGGCGGCTCCAGCGGGCTGACCTGGCTGCGCAAGTCGGCCGAGCAGGACGTCTTCCCGGAGCTGTGGACGATCCGGGACGAGCTGTGACGGGACGAACCGCGACAGGCGGCAAAGGTGACGGGACTGGTTGCGAGCGAGGGGACCGAGGAATGGGCATGATCACGCGCGAGGAGTGCGCGGCGCTGGACGCCGTCGACCCGCTGGCGGCGTTCCGCAAGGAGTTCGCCCTGCCGGACGGGGTGATCTACCTGGACGGCAACTCGCTGGGCGCGCTGCCGGTGCGCACCCCGGAGCGGGTGCGGCAGGTGGTCGAGGAGGAGTGGGGCCGGGAGCTGATCCGCAGCTGGAACGACGCCGGCTGGTTCGAGCAGCCGTACCGGCTGGGGCGGCGGATCGCGCCGCTGATCGGCGTCGATCCGGCGGAGGTGGTCGTCTGCGACACCACCTCGGTGAACCTGTTCAAGGTGCTCTCCGCGGCGCTCACGCTGCGCCCCGGGCGGCGCACGGTGCTCGGTGACGCCGAGGCCTTCCCGACCGACCTGTACATCGCCGAGGGCGTGACCGGCCTGGTCGAGGGCGGACGCAGCGTGCTGATCCGCCCCGAGGAGCTGGACGGGCACCTGGACGGGGACGTGGCCGCGGTGGTCCTCTCGCACGTGGACTACCGCACCGGCGAGCTGCTGGACATGCCCGGGATCACCGCCCGGGTGCAGGCCGCGGGCGCCCTGATGATCTGGGACGTGTGCCACTCGGTGGGCGCGCTGCCGGTCGAACTCGCGGCCGCGAACGCGGACTTCGCGGTCGGCTGCACCTACAAGTATCTGAACGGCGGCCCCGGCTCGCCGGCCTTCCTGTACGTCGCCGAGCGGCACCTGGCGGCCGGTCCGGTGCAGCCGCTGAGCGGCTGGTTCGGGCACGCCCGCCCGTTCGCCTTCGAGCCCGGGTACGACCCCAAGCCGGGCATCGGCCGGTTCCTGACCAGCTCGCCCTCACTGCTCGGCCAGGCCGCACTGGGTGCCTCGCTGGACGTCTGGGAACGGGCCGACCTGGCGGCCGTGCGGGCGAAGAGCCTGGCGCTGACCGACCTGTTCATCTCGCTGGTCGAGGGCCTGGACGGGGTCGAGGTGGCGACCCCGCGCGAGCACGCCCGGCGCGGCAGCCAGGTCGCGCTGCGGCACGCCGACGGATACCCGGTGGTGCAGGCGCTGATCGCGCGCGGGGTGATCGGGGACTTCCGGGCGCCGGACCTGATGCGCTTCGGCTTCACGCCGCTCTACCTCTCGTACACCGAGGTCTGGGACGCGGCCCGGCAGCTGGCCGAGGTGCTGGCGAGCGGCGAGTGGAGGGAGGAGCGCTTCTCCCGCCGGGGCGAGGTGACGTAACCGGAGGGGTCCGGTCCGTCGTCCCGTCGCCGAGCCGGCGGTGGACGGCGGCTGGGCCACCGGGCCGACGATCCGCTACGTCATGGGGCAATGGCACCGCGGGGCCCGTGAAGTGACGCAGGTCATGGCCGAGTGAACGTTCGACCGTCATCGCACCAGGGAAACCTCCACCTTGACTGTCCGTCAGGCCAAGGGGAGGTCTTGCGTGAACATCGAACTCGGCCCGCTCAGGCCCGATCCCTCCATGCTGGCCCTCGGCCTGGCCCAGCTCTTCCTGCTGATGTTCGCACTCGGCGTCGTCCTGCTCCCCCGGATCGAGCGGGTACGGGCGCAGCGGTGGGACGCGACCGAGGGCCGCGTCGAACGCGCGGAGGCCGTCCGAGCCGAGGCCGAGGCCACTCGGGACGCCGCGCTGGAGGAGATCGGCGCGGCCCGGCACGAGGCGGCCCGGATCCGGCAGGAGTACACCGAGCAGGGCACGGCGGCGATCACGGCCGCCCGCGCCGAGGGCATCCGCGACCGTGAGCGGCTGCTCGCCGCCGGGCGCGCCCGGATCGCCGCCGACCGGGCCGCGGCGGCCACCCGGCTGCGACAGGACGTCGGCGGGCTGGCCGTCACCCTGGCCGGCCGGGTGGTCGGCGAACCGGTGCACGCGATCGCCGCCGAGCGGCGCACGGTGGACCGGTTCTTCGAGGCCCACTGAGCTACGGCGCGTCCGAGCCGACCGTCAACTCCGCGACGAGCTCGCGGTAGACGTCGAAGGCCGGCTTGCGGGTGCAGTCGTCGCGCAGCAGGCCGAAGTGGTGGAACAGTCCCGGGCCCGCACTGTCGGCGTCGCGCAGGGCGAAGAAGGTGTAACCGGTGACGGCGAGTTCGGCGGCCAGCCCGGCGACCGTCCGGACCACCTCCTCGACCACCTCGGCCTGCCGCTCCTCGCTCCGCCCGGGGCCGGTGGGCCAGCCGTTCTCGCAGATCCGCAGCGGGACGGTCGGCCCGATCCCGGCCCGGGGCAGCGCGTCGTCACGGAAGCCGGTGAGCACCGCCCGTACGGCGCCGGCGAGTTGGTCGGACGGGACGGGCCAGAAGACGTCCGGGAAGAAGTCCACGCCGACGTAGTCCAGGGCGCGGTGGAAGCGCTCGTCGGCGAGTTTGCCGAGCTCGTCCCAGAAGGTGTCGGCGGCGGCACCGAAGGACGGCGCCGCGTTGAAGCCGACCGCCAGCCGTTCGTAGCCGCAGGTCAGCGCCTCCTCCTTGGCCGCGATGACGCCCTCGACCAGCGCCCGGCGGACGTTCGGGATGCTGCCGTCCACGGGCGGGAGGTCGAGGTTGGGCTCCTCGCAGATCTGCACGCAGGCCAGGCGGCCGCCCTCGGCCCGGACCGTGCGCCGGACGAAGTCCAGCCAGCCCGCCAACTCCCCGCTGTGCTCGCGGAACTGGAGCACGAGGTCGAGCTTCCGGCCCTCGACGGCGTACTGCTCGGGGCGCTCCGGGGTGTGCGCGCCGTCCGGGAACAGCCGGTAGGCGCGGACGATCAACTCGGGCGCGTTGCCCTGGAGTTCGCGCAGGGCGGCGGTGATCCGCGCGGGGTCGTCGGGGCTGACGGGTTCGATCAGGCCGGTGTCGTCGCCGAGCAGTCCGCCGGGATAGATGCCGAAGGTGAAGGTCATGCCGACACCGTAGCCGATATTTTTGGTGTCGCTGCAAGTTTGGTGCGACATCATGGTTCGCCCGTAGGATTCCGCCATGGGACTTCGTGAACGCAAGAAGCAGCAGACCCGGGAGCTCCTGGCCGACACCGCCATGGGCCTGTTCGCCGAGCGCGGCTTCGAGCGCGTCACGGTGGTCGAGGTGGCCCGGGCCGCCGGGGTCTCGCCCAACACGGTGTTCAACTACTTCCCGACCAAGGAGGACCTGTTCTTCGACCGGCAGGACGAGGTGGTCGCCCACCTGGCCGAGGTCGTCCGGGGACGGCCCGCCGGCAGCTCCGCCGTGGACGCCGTACGGGCCGACCTGCTGACGGCCGTCGCCGACGGCGAGCCGACGATCGGCCTGAACCCGCGGATGGCGGCGTTCTGGCGGATCATCGACGACAGCCCGGCCCTGCGGGCCCGACTGCTGGAGCTCGGCGAGCGCGCCGAGGCCGCGCTGGCGGCCGTCCTCGCCGAGGAGTCGGGGGCCGGGGCGGAGGACCCGCTCCCCCGGGTGGTGGCCGGTGCCGTGGCCGGCGCCCACCGTGCGGTGCTCGCCGAGATCCGCCGGGCGATGGTCGCCGGCGAGCCGACCGACGCGGTGCGCAGCCGGGTCGAGGCGGCGGTGGAACGGGCCTTCGGCCTGCTCGGCTCGGGGCTCGCGGACTACCCGCCGAGGCGCTGACCCCGAGGGGGAGTCGAGGCCGTCGCCGTCGCCGTCGTCCGTCCGGGAGTCCGAAGGCGGGCCCCGGACACGGCGGAGGCCGCCCGGTCGGATCGACCCGGCCCGCGCACGCTCCGGCCTTCGGGCCCCCGCCCGCCCGGCCCGAGCAACCGCCGGGCCGCCACCCCGGCTAGGTTGGACGGCATGACCACCGAGGCCCAGGACCAGAGCGCGCCGCTCGTCGCCGTCGCGTCCGCCGACGCCGTACTGCGCCACCCCGAGGCAGGCGAACACCTGCTCACCGACATCGAGCGGGCGCGCGCCAAGCGGTTCCGGCACGAGTCCGGGCGGACCGACTTCACCGCCGGGCACGTCCTGGTCCGGCTCTGCGCCGCCCGGCTGCTCGGCGTCCCGGCCGTCGAGGTGGTGCTCGCCCAGGAGTGCCCGGACTGCGGCCTCGCCGACCACGGCAAGCCGTACCTGCCGGACCACCCCGGGGTGCACGTGAGCCTGTCCCACACCAGGGGCGTGGTGGCGGCCGGAGCCGGCTACCAGCCGGTCGGCGTGGACGTCGAGCTGGCCGCCCGGAGCGGCTCACTGCGCGCGGTCGCCCGCCGGGTGCTCGCCCCGGCCGAGCTGGCCCTGGTCGAGGCGGCACCGGAGCCGAACCGGGCCTTCCTGCGGCAGTGGGTGCGCAAGGAGTCGCTGATCAAGATAGGGCGGGCCACCCTGGACACCCTCGGACAGGTCGACCTCTCCGCCCTGCCACTGGACGTCCCGCCCGGCGCCCCGCTGCACAGCCGGCACGAGGACCTGTACCTGCTCGACTGGACCGACCCCGAGCACGGCGTCGCCGTCGCGGCGGTCAGCTCCGCCCCGCCGCGCATCGTGGAACTGGCCGCGGCCGGGTAGGACCAGGGGCACCCGAGCGCGGGGCCGGTGAATAAGCGGTGTTAGCGTGCCTGGTCGTGGGCACGCCGACGGCGCGCGCCCGCCGACCCAGCTACCCACCGGATCAAAGGGTGCCCCGCCATGGCCAAGTTCCTGCTGAGCCTGCACGTCCTCGCGTCGGTCCTGTTCATAGGCCCGGTCGCGGTGGCCGTCAGCATGTTCCCGCGTCGGGCCAAGGCCGCCCTGGCCGACGGGCCGGACCAGGCCTCGGACGCGGGCGTACTGCGCGTCCTGCACCGGATCACCCAGGTCTACGCCCTGCTCGGCGTCGCGGTGCCGGTGCTGGGCATCGGCCTGGCGCAGGTGATGGACGTGCTCGGGCAGTCCTGGCTGATCGCCTCGATGGTGCTCACCGCGATCGCCGCGCTCTCGCTGCTGCTCTTCGTGCTGCCCGGCCAGCAGGCCGCCGTGGACGCGCTCGGCCTCGACCCGAAGGACGAGCAGCACACCAAGGCGGTCGGCGGCCTGCGGATGCTGCCCATGACGGCCGGGGTGTTCAACCTGCTGTGGGCCGTGGTCGTGGTGCTGATGATCGTCCGACCGGGGTCGACCACCGGAGCCTGAGCGGCCCCGCGGAGCCCGATCCGCCCTGCCCCCTCCCACCGACCGGGTCGGTTCGAGTACCGTCCTTGGCCATGACGATCATGGCGGGCATGGGCAGCCCGACGGGGACCGGCGTCGGCCCGCTGCTGCGCGGCTGGCGCGAGCGACGACAGCTCAGCCAACTGCAACTGGCACTGCGGGCGGACTCCTCGGCCCGGCACCTCAGCTTCGTCGAGACCGGCCGCTCCCACCCGAGCCGCGAACTGGTGCTGCGGCTGGCCACGCAGCTGGACGTCCCGATGCGCGAGTGCAACACCCTGCTGCTGGCGGCCGGTTACGCCCCGCACTACCCCGAGACGCCGCTCGACGACCCGTCGATGGCCGCGCTGCGCGGCGGCATCGAGCGGCTGCTCGCCGCCCACGACCCGTACCCGGCGCTGGTGGTCGACGGGGCCTTCCGGGTGCTGGCCGCCAACCGCTCGCTCGCCCTGCTGCTGGACGGCGTCGCCCCGCAGCTGCTCCGACCGCCGTTCAACGCGATCCGGGTCACCCTGCACCCGGACGGGCTGGCACCGCGCATCGTCAACCACCGACAGTGGCGGCGGCACCTGCTGGAACGGATGGAACAGCAGCTGGATCTGGTCCGCGCCGAGCCGCTGCGGCAGCTGTACGAGGAGGTCAGCGGCTACCCCGAGCCGGCCGACGACCCGGCCGGGCAGGCGCCGGAGGACGGCTTCCCGTTCGCGCTCCCGCTGCGGATCCGGCACGGCGGGCGGGTGCTCTCCTTCCTGTCCACCATCGCGACCTTCAACACCCCGCTGGACGTCACCGTCTCCGAGCTGGCCATGGAGACTTTCCTGCCGGCCGACGCGGAGACGGTCCGCTTCCTGCAATCCGCGGTGGGTCCGGAGCGCTAGCGGCCATGCCTCGCGGGTAAGGACCGTTGAGCTCACGCCCTGCCCGGCCGGCGCAGCAGCACGCCCGCCCGCTTCACCGCGCGGGCGGTGATCGTGGTCTCCGCGCGGGCGACTCCGAGCGGGCCGAGGGTGTCGGTGAGGAAGCGGTAGAGGCCGCCGTGGTCCGGGCAGAAGAGCGTCGCCAGCAGGTTGGTCGGGCCGCTGGTGGCGAAGACGCCGTGCACCTGCGGGTGGCGGGCCAGCTCGGCGCCGATCTCGGCGAGCCGGCCGGGCGGCACGTCCAGCCAGAGGTTGGCGTCCACGGCCATGCCGAGCAGCCGCGGGTCCACGGTGGCGTGGGTGCGCAGCAGCCCGGCCTCGGCCAGCCGGTGCAGCCGGCGCCGGACGGTCGACTCGGGCGCGCCGACCGCCCCGGCCAGCACGGCGTGGGACTGCCGGGCGTCCTCGCCCAGCCGGTCCAGCAGCGTACGGTCGAGCCCGTCCAAGGGCGGGGGCGCGGCGGGGCGCGGGGGGACGGGCCGGGCGAGAGCGGCGGCCTCTCGCTCGGTCAGGTAGCCGGCCTGCCATTGCCCGGCGTCGGCGAAGGCGTGCAGCACGGCGTGGGTGGTGGTCTCGGTGACGGCACCGGTCGCGGGCAGTTGCCCGTACAGCAGGCGGTCGCGGGAGCCGGCGTCGCTCAGCATGACGGCGCCGACCTCGTGGCCGCCGAGCATCACGTCGACGAAGGGCACGTCGGGGCGGGCGGCCAGGGCCTCGGCGATCGCGTCCACCCGGCCGCGCAGCACCCGGACCCGCAGCAGCAGCGCGCCCACGGCGGCGTCCTCGATGTCGGGCATCCGGACCACCCGCAGCGCCCCGGCCTGCCGCATCCGGCTCAGGCGCCGGGTGACAGTCCGGGCGGAGACGCCCAGCACCTCGGCGATCCGGCCGGGCTCGGCCCGTCCGTCCAGCTGGAGCGCGCAGACCAGGCGACGGTCGAGGGTGTCCAGCACGGTGTCCGGATCGGTCGTGGTGAGGTCCATGATGTCCGATCTCCGTCGTTCGTGGCCGCTTGAGCGTCCTGTTCGGCAGCCCTGACGGTACTCCTTGTCCTGGACGGCCGGAGCGAACCGGCCCGGGAACGGAGGAGTCGGCGCGATGGACGAGCTGTGGACGCTGGCGGACGGTGTGGAGGCCGCGGTGCGGGAGGTCGGCGGGAGGCTGGCGGCCGGTCGGCCGGTCGAGCCGACGCCGGCGCGGACCGCGGCGGAGGCGGCGGCGCGCTTCGCGGAGCTGGACGGCCCGGCCGCCGCCGAACTGCGCGAGCGGCTGAGCGCGCTGCACCCGCGGGCCGGCTGGGTGCCGGAGGAGTTGGACGGCTCGGTGCCCGGCGAGGGCGAGTGGTGGGTGTGCGACGCGACCGACGGTGCGGTGCAGTACCTGCTGGGGCAGCCCCACTGGGCGGTGACGGCGACGCTGGTGCGGGACGGCGCGGCGGTGCTGGCCGTGGTGCACGCCCCGGAGCTGTTCGGCGCGGGCCGGACCTACCGGGCGGTGCTGGGCGGTGGGGCGCAGCTGGACGGGCGGCCGATCGCGCCGCTGGAGCGTGAGTTGGCGGTCACCGTCGCCGCCACCAGCCAGCCGCCCCGGGTGGCCGACGACCCGGTGGCGCTGCGCCGGGCCGGCGAGTCGCTGTCCGCGATGGCGGGCGCCGTGCCCGCGGTGCGCAACCTCGGCCCGACCGCGCTGCAGGTGGCCCAGGTCGGCTCCGGGCACCTGGCGCTGTTCTGGGAGTACGGCGCGGACGCGGGCAACCTGCTGCCCGGCGCGCTGATCGCGAGCGAGGCGGGCGCGGCGGTGACGGACGCCGCCGGGGCGGCCTGGACGGCCGGCTCCGACAGCTTCCTTGCCGCCGCGCCCGGGCTGCACGCGGACGCGCTGGGCGTGCTGCGGGCGGTCAGCTGAGTCCGAACAGGGCGGCCGCGTTGTCGTGGCAGACCGCCCGCAGCCACTCCTCCCCCAGGCCCAGCCCGGCCAGCGCCTCCAGCTGGTGGACGTACCGGTACGGGATGTTGGGGAAGTCGCTGCCGAGCAGGACGCGCTCCTGGAGCCCGCGCAGCCGCGGCAGTTCGTCGCGCGGGAACGGGGCGTCGACCTCGGCGAAGTCGGTGAACGCCATGGTGGTGTCCAGCCGGACGGCCGGGTGGCGCTCGGCCAGGTCGAGGAAGTCGCGGTACTCGGACATGCCGAGGTGGGCGACCACCAGGACCAGTCCGGGGTGCCGCTCCAGCACCTCGCCGATCGGGCCGGGCCCGGTGAACTTGCCCGGCACCGGACCGGATCCGCAGTGGGTGACCACCGGGGTGCCGGTATCGGCGAGCAGCCCCCAGACCTCGTCCAGCCGCGCGTCCGTCGGGTCGTAGCCGCCGACCTGGAGGTGCGCCTTGAACACCCGGGCGCCGTCCTCGACGGCCCGTGACACGTACCCTGCCGCCCCGGGTTCGGGGAAGAAGGTCGCGGTGTGCAGGCACTCCGGGGTGCGGGCGGCGAAGTCGGCGGCCCAGGCGTTCAGCCAGGCGGCCATGCCGGGCTTGTGCGGGTAGAGCATCGAGGTGAACGCCCGGACGCCGAACTCCCGCAGCCGCCGGACGCGTTGCTCCTCCGCCTCGCGGTAGGTGATCGGCCAGGGCCGGTTCACCAGCGGGCCGGCCGCGTCGAAGTACGCCCACACCTTGTCGAGGACGTTCTTCGGCATGAAGTGGGTGTGCACGTCGATCAGTCCGGGCAGCCCCAGGGACTGCCAGAACTCCCGTACCTCTTCGGCTTCTCGCACGCTCATGCGCCCACCTCGCTCCGCTCGGCGAGCGCTTCGCGCAACGCGCACCTTTCGACGATTCGCTCACTTCGTTCGCTCACGCGGGCACCGGGCGGGCGCGGTCGATGATCGCGGCGGTGTCCACGCCGGGCGGCAGGGTGCCGAAGGCGGCGCCGTGGTCGCCGCCCAGGCGGGTGGCGCAGAAGGCGTCGGCCACCGCCGGGTCGCCGTACCGGACCAGCAGCGAGCCCTGGAAGGCCAGCGCCAGCGACTCGACCAGCCGCCGCGTGCGGTACTCCAGGTCGGTCAGGTCGCTGAGCCGCTTGCGCAGTTCGGCGACCGCCGCGTCCAGTCGGCGGTCCGCGCCGGCGGCGGAGTCGAGTTCGCCGAGGAAGGCGTCGACCGTCTCCGGGCGCTTGGCCATGGCGCGCAGCGCGTCCAGGGCGGCGACGTTGCCGGAGCCCTCCCAGATCGACACCAGCGGCGCCTCGCGGTAGAGCCGGGGCATCCCGGACTCCTCCACGTAGCCGTTGCCGCCCAGACACTCCAGCGCCTCGGCGGAGTGCGCCGGACCGCGCTTGCACACCCAGTACTTGGCCACCGCCAGGCCCAACCGCCGTACCAGCGCCTCGGTTTCGTCCCCGGCCAGGGCGAGGTCGGTGGACTGGGCGAGCCGCATCGCGACCACGGTGGCGGCCTCGGACTCCACCACCAGGTCGGCCAGCACGTTGCGCATCAGCGGCTGGTCGACCAGCGCCTTGCCGAACGCCCGGCGGTGCAGGGCGTGGTGGACCGCCCGGGTGGTGCCGTAGCGCATGCCGGAGGCGGCGCCGATCGTGCAGTCCAGGCGGGTCATGTTGACCATTTCGATGATGGTCGGCACGCCCCGGCCCTCCTCGCCGACCAGCCAGCCGACCGCGCCGTCGTACTCCAACTCGGCGGAGGCGTTGGACTTGTTGCCGAGCTTGTCCTTGAGCCGCATCAGGTGCAGCCGGTTGCGGCTGCCGTCCGGAAGGACGCGCGGCAGCATGAAGCAGCTGAGCCCGCCGGGCGCCTGGGCGAGGGTCAGGAAGAGGTCGGACATCGGCGCCGAGGTGAACCACTTGTGGCCGGTGAGCCGGTAGGTGCCGTCGGCGTGCGGGGCGGCGGTGGTGGTGTTGGTGCGGACGTCCGAGCCGCCCTGCTTCTCGGTCATCGACATGCCGGCGATCAGCCCGCGCTTGGTGCGCGGCTCGCGCAGCCCGTAGTCGTACGCGGTGGCGGCCAGCAGCGGCTCCAACTCGGCGGCCAGGGAGGGGTTGTGGCGCAGGGCCGGAACGGCGGCGTAGGTCATCGAGATCGGGCAGGTGTGGCCGGCCTCGACCTGGCCCCAGACGTAGAACTTGGCGGCGCGCGCGGAGTGGGCGCCGGGCCGCTCGTCCCGCCAGGGCGCGGCGTGCAGACCGTACGAGACGGCGGTGCGCATCAGCTCGTGCCAGTACGGGTGGAACTCGACCTCGTCGATCCGGTGGCCGAAGCGGTCGTGGGTGCGCAGCACGGGCGGGTTCTCGTTGGCCAGTCGACCCCAGTCGGCGGCCTGCTCGGACCCGGCCAGGCGGCCGAGTTCGCGCAGCTCGGGCTCGGCCCAGCCGGCGCCGGCCCGGTCCAGGGCCGCGAGCAGGGTCGGGTCGGCGGCGGTGTCGTGTCCGTACGGCAGGGGCACCTGGTTGGTGACCTCATGCGTCGCTGTCATCGCGTCCTCCCAGGGCACGCAGGGTGAAGGAGACCAGGGCGGGGACCACCGTGGTGTTGTCGCTGTGCTGGTTGTCGCCGGGTCGGGGCCCGACGCTTTCGACCGGCGCGGCGGCGAGCGGGCCGGCCAGTGCCTCGCCGACCGCGCCGACCAGGGCGGCGGCGGTCAGCACCGGGTCCTGCTCGGGGAGTTCGCCGTTCGCCACGGCGGCGGCGATCTCGGTGGCGATCACGTCCCGGAACGCCCGCCGGAAGACCAGGCGCTCGCCGTCCACCACCGCGTCGGCCGGCTCGACCAGCAGCGCGTACGCCAGCCGGGGCGCGCGCAGCGCACGGGCGGCGAAGGTCTCGACCACGGCGGCGATCCGCCGCTGCGGGGTGTCCCGGCGGGCGACGGCGGCGTTGACCGCCTCGATCTCCCGGGTGACCACCCGGCGGAACAGCTGCACCGACAGCTCGGCCTTGTTGGCGAAGTGCTGGTAGAGGCTGCCGGTGGCGACCCCGGCGCGCTCCGCCACGGCGGCCATGGTGCAGCCGCCGTAGCCGCGCTCGGCGAGCAGGCCGACCGCGGCCTGCAGTACCGCCTCGCGCTGGGCGTCCAGGCGGGCTTGCACGGCGGGGGTGCGTCGATAGGCCATGGAAGCATTGAAGCACTGATTCACTTCTTCGGGGAGGGGGTCGGCGGGTGCGCCACCCCGCGCTGCCCCGCGCTGCCCCGCGCTGCCCCGCGCTGCCCCGCGCCGAACGACGGGAGGCCGCCCCGGGCGGGGCGGCCTCCTGGTTCTGCCTGGTACTGCTGGACTGCTGGACTGCTGGACCGCTCCTGAGCGCTACAGCGGGCGGCGCTCCTGCTCCAGCCGCTGACCCTCGATGTCGAGCGGGCCGAAGGACGGCACCAGCTGCGGCGACTTGGCCAGCGAGCGTGCGGTGTCCTGATCGCCGGCCAGGCCGGCCCACTCCAGCACCTTGGCGGTCGCCTCGGCCGACTCGTCGGCCGGCAGCTTGCTGATGTTCGAGCCGTGGTTGCCGCCCGGGACGGTGTAGACGTAGCAGTCGTCGCTGCCCCGGCCCAGCTCGAACGGCTTGGCGCCCCACGGGTCGTTGCCGCCGTAGACGAAGATGATCCGCTCGGCGTGGTGCTTCACCCAGCGGTCGATGTCGGGCATCGCCTTCGGGTTGAAGGTCGTCGGGATCTCCTTGGGCACGTACGCGCGCGGCGCGTACAGCTCCTTGTAGTCGTAGTGCAGGAGGTCCTTCAGGTACGAGACGTCGAAGAACGGCGCGCCGAGCTCGGTCGCGGCCTGGTAGTAGTACGCGGTGTACTTCGACAGGCCCTGGTCGCTGGCGGTGGTCACCCCTTCCTGCGCGTCGAACCACTTGTAGATCTCGTCGTCGGTCGCGGTGGCCGCCACCGGGACCTTGGCGCAGTCGGACTCCATGCTGTACTGCCAGAAGCCCCAGACCACGTCGAGCACGCTGCCCTCGTAGGCCCGGTCCACCGAACCGATCACGTTGAACGTGGAGCCGGCGGCCTTGTTGTCGGCCTCGAAGCGCGGCTCCAGCCGGTCCCGGCGCACCAGCAGCTCGCGCTGGACGGCGTCGAGCGCGGCCCGGCACTCGGGAGTGCCGACGTTCTGGAAGAACTCGGTGTAGGCCGAGTAGTCGTTGACGTCGGTGTTGTTCGGCGCGACGTAGGCGATCGTGCCCGCCACGTCGTCCGGGTAGAACCGGCGGTAGTAGGTGGAGGACATGCCGCCCTTGCTGGCGCCGGTGGAGAGCCACTCCCGCTGGTAGATCCGCTTCAGCGCGGTCACCAGCTCGTGCGAGTCGGCGGCCTGCTGGCGGATGCCGGCCTTGGACCAGTCGGCCGGCTCGGGGCGGGAGGGGGTGAAGTAGCGGTACTCGATGGAGACCTGGTTGCCGTCCACCAGCCGGGTCGGCTCGGTGCGGGACGGGCTGGTGCCCAGCGTGTAGCCGTTGGTGTAGAAGACGGTCGGGCGGTCGTAGCCGCGGTGCAGCACGCTGAAGCGCTGCTGGAAGGTGCCCAGCCAGGGGCGGAAGTGGTCGATCGGCTGGGTGTAGGTGGCCAGGAAGTAGCGGTGGCCGGTGGTGGTCGGCTTCTCCTCGGTGATGGTCACCCCGGGGATCGCCGCCAGGCGGTCCTTGATGTCGGCGTTCGGGTCGTCGGCCGGGCTGCGGCCGTGGGCGGCGCCCGACGCCTCGGCGCCCTGACCGGCGGCGGCGAAGGCCGGGGTGGCCAGGCCGCCGATCGCGAACACCGGTATCAGCAGGACGGAAACCAGCAGTCTTCTCAGCTTGGTGGTCATCAACTCTCCATCTGGTCAACGGACATGACGGCTGCATCGTCGGCACGACTCTGCGGTGCGGGTGGTGCGGCGGCCGCCTCGTGGACGGCCGAATGGACCACCCGCCTGGTCGCGGGTGGTCCATCGGGGGAAGGTGCTGGTCAGTGGCGTTGCCTCGGTTCCGTCGGCTGCTCGGGGCGGGTCGCCCGCTGAAGGGGTGCGCGCGGGCGGGTCAGGACTCACGGGCGGGGCTTGAGGGCGGGGCAACGCTTTCGGGCAGGCAGGCTTACGGGCAGGTCCGGGCTTACGGGCGGGGCAGGGTGCAGCCCGGCAGGGTGAGGTCGAGCCGGTTGCCGGGGGCGAAGCAGGCGGGGATGCCGTAGGTCTCCTGGGCGTAGCCGATGCCCTGGTGCACCGTCACCGCGCCGTTCTCGTCGACCTCGCACGGGTTGTCGAGGGTGCAGGACTCACCGTTCTCGTTGATCGTGTTGTTCACGGCGACCAGCAGGCCGGTCGAGGCGTCGACCACCGGCGAACCGGAGGTGCCGCCGATCACGTCGCAGCCGGAGGTGTAGCGGACCGAGTCCTTGAAGGTCCAGTCGGCCTCGTTCAACTGGTAGGCGAAGCCGTCGATCGAGCAGGAGTAGATCTTCTTCCAGTAGCCGGAGACGACTCGAATGTCCGCACCCTGGGTGGGATGGGTGTCGGCGACGGTCAGCGGGGAGATCCCGTACTTGGACTTGATCGAGGCGTAGCTGGTGTTCAGCTGGTAGATCGACACATCGGTGTCGGTCATGGCGCCGTAGACCACCTTGGTCGCGCGCAGGGTGGCGAGGCGGCCACCGGCGGCACCGAGGAGGCTGAAGGTCCGGCTGGAGGGCTGGTCGAGCACCACTTCGCCGGGGCCGGGCATGCCGGACTCCAGGCAGTGGCCGTTGGAGAGCACGAGGGCCGGGTCGGTCGCGGCCGAGCCGGGCATCCGCACCAGCGAGCCGGAGCAGTTGCTGAGCGCGACCGTCCCGGCGAAGGTGACGGCGGCCTGCGGGGCGGCCTTGGTCGCGTGGGCCGTGTCGGAGAGAACGCCGGCGGCTGCCGGGGTGGCGGCCTGGGCCGGGAGGGCGCCGGCGAGGGCGGTTGCACCGGCGACCAGGAGCGTGGCGAGCATGCCTATGAGCGGCTTCTTCATGAGAGACCTCTCGGTGTGGGGGTCCTCCAAAGCTGTCGCGGACATGACTTACTGTCAAGAGTCAAAACCAGCCCAAGAGAACACCACAGGTCACGAGGGCACGCCCCCGCCCTCCGCCAATCCCGCTAGGGGATCAGCGCACTCAACTCCCCTGCCAGTGGCGCCGACCGAGGCTGATCAGGCGCAGCTGCAGCCGGGCCGTGGCGGCGATCCGCCGCTCGCGGGCGGGGTCCGCCTCCTGGGCCTCCAGGAAGGCGGAGGCCGTCGACACCATGTGGTCCACGTACAACTCGGCGAGCATCCGCAGATCCTGCTCGCTCCAGCCCCGCGAGACCGGCTGGAGCGCCAGGGCGGCGCCCACCTCGGCGGCGAAGCGGCCGAGTTCGGCGTCGATCGCCTCACGCACCTGCCGAACCCCGCCGTGCCGCTCGCGCGCCAGGAAGCGCACGTGCGACCGGTGTTCGCGGACGTGCTGCCGGATCACGTCCACCGCCCGGTCGATCAGCTCCTCGGCGCCGCCGGCCTCGGCGAGCACCGAACGGATCATGACGTGCAGGCTGGCCAGCGACTCCTCGACCAGCGCGACGCCGAGCGCGGCGAGGTCCGGGAAGTGTCGATAGAAGGCGGCAGGCGACAGCCCGGCCTCGCGGGTGACCTCGCGGACACCCAGGCTCGCCAGGTTCTGATCGGCCAGCAGGTGCAGCCCGGCATCCAGCAAGGCCCGCCGACTCTGCTGCTTCTGGGCCTGTCTGGCCCCCACGGTGTGACTCACGCCATTCAGTAAACAGTCGTTTGCCGAACTTGGCCAGCCGGGCGTACAGTGGTGCCCGAAGTCAGTGAACACTTGTCAACCGAAACACAGCCGAAACCGGCGCAGCCGCACCCGCAGCTGAAGGAGTCAGCCGTGATCCTGTTCTCCGCCCTGGTCGCCATGGGCGTCCTGATCGGCACCGCCGCCCACCTGCCCCTCCCGGTCTTCCTCACCGCCGCCGCCGCGATCACCGCCTGGCTGCTCGGCTTCGGCGCCCGCGAGGGCATCGCCCGCCTGCGGCACCGCTGACCGGGCCGCTCCGGCCACTCCAGCCGCCCCGTCCACTCCGCCGAGAGGACCCGCCACCGCCATGAGCACCGTCGCCGAAAGCGCCATCACCAAGCGCGCCGCAGACCGAGCCGCCACCGACCGTCAGGGCACCGCCGAGGCCGACAACCTGGCCATCGCCTCCTTCCTCCTCGGCCTCCCGGGCCTGCTGCTCTTCAACATCGTCCTGGGCCCGATCGCCATCACCCTCGCCACTCTGGCCCTGGTCCGTGGCACCAGCCGTCGCGGCCGCGCCTTCCTCGGCCTGGCCCTCGGCATCGCCTCCCTGGTCATCCTCGCCGTCACCACCGCCACCTCCCACGGTGTGCTCATCGACATCAGCTCCTGAGTCCGGCCCTGGGCCCACCTCTGGGGCCCACC
This sequence comes from Kitasatospora sp. NPDC058190, assembly GCF_042883685.1. Taxonomy (NCBI): domain Bacteria; kingdom Bacillati; phylum Actinomycetota; class Actinomycetes; order Kitasatosporales; family Streptomycetaceae; genus Kitasatospora; species Kitasatospora sp. NPDC058190. The sequence continues at coordinate 5,581 of NZ_JBHVVI010000063.1, read as the reverse complement.
CCGGAGGAGTGCCGCTCGAGGCCCGTCCCTGAGCTGACCTCAACTCCTCGTCTCACCCCTCGAACAGCTGATCCCGTCAACCCCGCCCACGCCCCCGGACCGCCACGTAGGGTGGCCCCATTGACCGGGTGAGCACAGGGGGCAGGAGTGACTACCGAGATCCACAGCGGCGCGCAGCCGACGCCCACCGGGGCGGGCGGGCGGCTGCTCGCGGTGAGCGATCTGCACATCTCCTACCAGGAGAACCGCGACCTGGTGGAGAAGCTCCAGCCCACCCACCCCGACGACTGGCTGCTCGTCGCCGGGGACGTCGCCGAGCTGACCACCAGCATCGAGTGGGCGCTCGGCCTGCTCGCCGAACGCTTCGCCCGCGTGGTGTGGGCGCCCGGCAACCACGAGCTGTGGACCCACCCCGAGGACCCGGTCCAGCTCCGCGGCGTGGCCCGCTACGAACACCTGGTGGAACTGTGCCGCGGCCTCGGCGTCGTCACCCCCGAGGACCCGTACCCGCTCTGGCAGGGTGCCGGCGGCCCCGTCCGCATCGCCCCGCTCTTCCTCCTGTACGACTACTCCTTCCGTGCGCCCGGCACGACCACCAAGGAGGAGTCCCTGGCGGCCGCCTACGAGAGCGGCATCGTCTGCGCCGACGAGCGGATGCTCCACCCGGACCCGTTCCCGGACCTGGACTCCTGGTGCCGCGAGCGCGTCCGGCTGACCGAGCGGCGGCTCGCCGCCTGCGACCCGGACGTCCCGCTCGTCCTGGTCAACCACTACCCGACCGTCCGCCACCCCACCGAGGTGCTCTGGTACCCCGAGTTCGCCCAGTGGTGCGGCACCGAGCTGACCGCCGACTGGCACCGCCGCTTCAACACCGCCGCGATGATCTACGGCCATCTGCACATCCCGCGCAAGACCAACTACGACGGCGTCCCCTTCGAGGAGGTCTCGCTCGGCTACCCACGCGAGTGGCGCAAGCGCGGGCTGCCGGACCCGCTCCTGCGCGAGGTGTTCCCGCAGGCCGCGGCGGGCTGATCTCCGGGGCCCCCTCGCTGCACGGCCCCGCGCCCCCGCCCCGCGCGTCCTCCACCAGTGGCGTTCGGGCGCACTCCCGCTGGAGTACGCCCGAACCCGGCGCGCCGGTGCGCTACTCCGCCGAGGCGGCCCGCGCCTTCTCCTCCGCCTCCTCGAAGGTCGCCGACGCCTCCGGCCGCGCCAGCGACACCGTCAGCTCCCCGTCGCTCACGTCCGCGATCAGCGTGTCCCCCTCCCGCACGGTGCCGTCCAGCAGCAGGTTGGAGATCCGGTTGTCCAGCTCCGACTGGATCGTCCGGCGCAGCGGCCGCGCCCCGAACTCCGGCTGGTAGCCCCGGTTGACCAGGAACTCCTTCGCCGCCTCGGTGACCTCCAGCTGCACGTCCTGCGCCCGGAGCCGGCGCCGGGTGCGCTCCAGCAGCAGATCGACCACGGACACCAGGTCCTTCCGGGTGAGCGCGTGGAAGACGATCACCTCGTCGATCCGGTTCAGGAACTCCGGACGGAACTGCTGGCGCAGGTCCCGCATCAGGTCGTCCCTGATCTCGTCCACGTTCCCCGCGTGGTCCAGGATCCGCTGTGAACCGAGGTTGCTGGTCATGATCACCACGGTGTTGCGGAAGTCGACCGTACGCCCCTGGGAGTCGGTGAGCCGCCCGTCGTCCAGCACCTGGAGCAGCAGGTTGAAGACGTCCGGGTGCGCCTTCTCCACCTCGTCGAAGAGCAGCACGCTGTACGGCTTGCGGCGCACCGCCTCGGTCAGCTGCCCCGCCTCCTCGTAGCCGACGTACCCGGGCGGGGAGCCGACCAGCCGGGAAACGGTGTGCTTCTCCTGGAACTCGCTCATGTCGAAGCGGATCATCCGGTCCGGATCGCCGAACAGCAGCGCCGCCAGTGCCTTGGCCAGCTCGGTCTTGCCGACGCCGGTCGGTCCGAGGAAGAGGAAGGACCCGGTTGGCCGCTCCGGGTCGCCCATCCCGGCCCGACCGCGGCGCACCGCTTGGGCGACGGCGGTGACCGCGTCGTCCTGGCCGATCACCTTCTCGTGCAGGTGCTCCTCCAGCTTGAGCAGCCGCTCCTTCTCGGTCGCGTTCAGCTCGGCGACCGGGATGCCGGTCCGGGAGGACAGCACCTGGGCGATGTCGTCGGCCGTCACGTCGACGACCTCCTCGCGGGACTCGGCGATCGCCGCCAGCTCGTCCTCGGTGTGCCGCAGCTCGGTCTTCAGGTTGGCGGCCCGCACGAACTCCTCGTCCGCGACGGCCTCGTCCAACTCCCGCTTCAGCTTGGTGATCCGGTCCTGCACCGAGGTGGCCTCGGTGGAGCCGCTGAGGCTGCGCAGCCGCACCCGCGCGCCGGCCTGGTCGAGCAGGTCGATCGCCTTGTCGGGCAGGAAGCGGTCACTGACGTACCGGTCGGAGAGCGTCGCCGCCGCGTCCAACGCCTCGTCGCTGAACCGCACCTGGTGGTGCGCCTCGTACGCGTCGCGCAGTCCCTGCAGGATCTCGATCGTCTCCTCGACGCTCGGCTCCGGCACCAGCACCGGCTGGAAGCGGCGCTCCAGCGCGGCGTCCTTCTCCACGTGCTTGCGGTACTCGTCCAGCGTGGTCGCCCCGACCACGCTCAACTCGCCGCGCGCCAGGGCCGGTTTGAGGATGTTGCCGGCGTCCATCGACCCCTCGCCGCCACCGCCCGCGCCGACCACGGTGTGCAGCTCGTCCAGGAACAGGATCACGCTCTTCTCGGCCGCCGTGACCTCGTCGATCACCTTCTTCAGCCGCTCCTCGAACTCGCCCCGGTACTTGGAGCCGGCCACCAGCGCGGTCAGGTCGAGGGTGACCACCCGCTTGTCCTTGAGGCTCTGCGGCACGTCCCCGGAGACGATCCGCTGGGCCAGGCCCTCGACGATCGCGGTCTTGCCGACGCCCGGCTCACCGATCAGCACCGGGTTGTTCTTGGTCCGCCGGGAGAGGATCTCGACGGTCTGCTCGATCTCCTCGGCCCGCCCGACCACCGGGTCCAGCCGGCCCGAGCGCGCCGCCTCGGTGAGGTCCTGCCCGTACTCGTCCAGCGTCGGCGTCCCGGTCGGGTGCGCGCCGGCGCCGCTGCGCTCGCCACCGGTGCCGCGCCCCTCCAGCGCCGACTTCAGCGCCTCCTGCGAGGGCGCCGCGTTGCGCAGCGCCGTACCCGCACCCGAACGCTCCTGCTCCAGCAGCGCGCCGAGGATGTGCTCCGGGCCGATGTACGAGGCGCCGACCGCCTGCGAGCGGGCGTGCGCGGCCAGCAGCGCGCGCTTGGCCGAGGGAGTGAGCGCGGGCTGCCCGGCCGGCGACTCCGAGGTCCCGGACGGCAGCGCGTGCTCCAGGTCCGCGGACAGCTCGTCCGGGTCGATGCCCGCGCGCTCCAGCATCCGCCGGGAGGGCTCCACCCGGGTGGCCGCCCACGCCAGGTGCGCGGTGTCGAGGTCGCTGCTCCCGTCCTCGGCCGCGCGCTGGGCGGCGAACGCCAGCAGCTCCTGCGAGGACTCGCTGAGCAACCGCCCGATCGGCACCCTCTGCACGGCGGGCGGGGAGGCCAGCGGGCTCATCCCGAAGAACCGGCTGAGCAGGTCGGAGAACGGGTCGTTCGATCCGAACGGGGGCATGGTCACGGCTGTTCACCTCTCCCAAGCGGTTTGCAGCCACAGAAACACAGGGCGCATCCGCCCGCCTGTCGAGCGCATCAGCCGGTGGCGTCACCACCCCGTTCCGCCGTGACCCGGTGATGACATCACCCGGCGATGTCGCTATCCCGTGCTGCCGTCATCCCGTGCTGCCGTCCGTCACCCGGCGATGCCGTCGTCCCGTGCTGCCGTCGTCCCGTGCTGCCGTCATCCCGTGCTGCCGTCCAGCAGCACGCCCCCGCTGTACGTCACCGCCATCGCCAGCAGCCCGGCCACCCCCGCCACGAGCAGCGCGGTACGGGAGCCCGCCGCGCCCACCACCCCGGTCACGATGCCCGCCGTGGAGACCACGCCGCCGTTTGGCACCCAGCACGGCCGCCCGTAGCCAGTTCAGCCGCGCCGACAGCTCCGCCCGGCTCTCCCCCAGCTGCTCCGCCATCCGCCCACCGCTCCCAGGGGTCCGTCCACCGCGCTCAGGGGTCCGTACGGTCCCCCCGATCCTCGCCCGGCCCCTCCGGCCCCGCCACCCGCGACCGTACGTCGGTCAGCAGCTTGTCCAGCAGGCCGGCCAAGGTCTCGCGCTCGGCCGGCGACAGGCCGTCGACGAGCCGCGCCTCCCGGCCCAGCACCACGTCCACGGACTGCTCGACCAGCTCGTGCCCGGCCGCCGTCAGCGACACCAGCACCGCCCGGCTGCCGTGCCCGGCGGGCTTCCCGGGTTCCCGTACGACCAGCCCCTGCGCCTCGGCCCGGGCCACCCGCTGCGAGATCGCGCCCGCCGTGACCAGGGTGCGGCGGGCCAGCTCACGGGTGGTCAGCGCGTACGGTTCACCCGATCGGCGCAGCACGGAGAGCAGGTCGAGCGTCGCGGCGTCGATCCCCGCGGACCGCAGGGCCCGGGCCCGGTCGTCGGCGAACAGCTTGGCGAGCCACCAGACCGGGGTGACGATCTCGATCGAGCCGGTGGGCGTCCCGGGCCGCTCCCGCCGCCAGGCCTCGGCGATCTGAGCTGCCGTCATTTCCGTTGGCACTGCCACCTCCGCTACGTTTAGGCCTAAACATACATCCCTGGAGAGACCCATGGCCCGAACCGTCCTGGTCACCGGCGGCACCAGCGGCATCGGCCGCGCCACCGCCGAACTCTTCGCCGCCGACGGCGAACGCGTCCTGATCACCGGCCGACACCGCGACACCGTCGAGCGCGCCGCCGCCGAGCTGTCCGTCGAAGGCCTGGCATGCGACGCCACCGACCCCCGACAGGTCGCCGAACTGGCCGATCGCATCCCTGAGTTGCACGTCCTGGTCAACGCCTCCGGCGGCCTGCCCGCCCCGACCCCCGCCGACCTCCCGCCGCTCGACGCCGTCCTCGCCGGCTGGCAGGCCAACCTGGCCCAGAACCTGCTCGGCGCCGTCCTCACCACCACCGCCCTACGGCCCGCCCTCACCCCCGGCGGCACCGTCATCAGCATCGGCTCCATCGGCGCCGAACGCCGCGGCGGCGCCTACGGCGCGGCGAAGGCCGCGCTGGCCGCCTGGAACGCGGCCCTCTCCGCCGAACTCGGCCCGCTCGGCGTCACCGCCAACGTCATCTCCCCCGGCTACATCGAGGACACCAACTTCTTCCAGGGCGCCCTGACCTCCGAACGCCGCGCCGCCCTCATCGCCGAGACCCACACCAACCGCCCCGGCACCCCCGCCGACGTCGCCCGCACCGCCCACTTCCTCGCCTCCCCCGGCGCCCGCCACCTCACCGGACAGACCCTCCACCTCAACGGCGGCGCCCACACCACCCGCTAGTCCCGGACTTCGCACATGGGGTTTTAGGTCTCCAGCCAGCGGGGTCGGGTTTCGTCAATGCTGAGGAGTTCGAGCAGGTGTGCTTGGACT
>NZ_JBHVVI010000062.1:0-54500 GCF_042883685.1 Kitasatospora sp. NPDC058190 | reverse complement strand
CAGGGCACCCCCTGCCCGGCCCGGCCGCCGGCCCCGTGAGCCGCGTCGATCACCACCCCGTAAGGAGAGAAAGTCCGATGTCCACCCACGCCCCCGGGGGCCCGGCCACCGCAGCGCCCGACCTGCCGGACGCGATCGCCGTCACCGGCCTCGCCTGCCGGTTCCCCGGCGCCCCCGACGCCGGGACCTTCTGGGCCAACCTGGTCGCGGGCCGGGAGAACATCACCTTCCGCACCCCCGAGGAGCTGGCGGCCCTGGGCGTCCCCGCCGAACGGCTGGCCGACCCGCGGTTCGTGGGGGCGGGCGGCGTGCTGGAGGGCCTGGAGGAGTTCGACGCCGAGTACTTCGGCATCCCGCCCCGGGACGCCGAGCTGATGGACCCCCAGCACCGGCTGTTCCTGCAGTGCACGGTGGCCGCGCTGGAGGACGCCGGACAGCTGACCGACCGGGTCGAGGGTGGTGTGGGCGTCTACGCCTCGGCCGGCTTCAACTCCTACCTGACGCACCAACTGCTGCCCCGCGCGTCCCACCTGGCCGACCGGGCCGAGGTCCAGTGGCTGGCCGCGGGCGACAAGGACTACCTCGCCACCCAGACCTCCTACCGGCTCGGCCTGACCGGCCCGAGCCTGAGCGTGCAGAGCGCCTGCTCCTCCGCCCTGGTCGCGGTCCACCTGGCGGCCGAGGCGCTGCTGAGCGGCGAGTGCGACGTGGCGCTGGCCGGGGCCGTCTCCGCCGGGGTCGGCCAGGGACTGGGCTACCTGCACGCGGAGGGCGGGATCCTCTCCGCCGACGGGCACTGCCGTCCGTTCGACACCGCGGCGACCGGGACGGTCTTCGGCAGCGGCGTCGGCGTGGTGGTGCTCAAGCGGCTGGCCGACGCCGTCGCCGACGGCGACACCGTCCGGGCCGTCCTGCTCGGCTCGGCGGTCAACAACGACGGGAACCGCAAGGTCGGCTTCACCGCACCGAGCCTGGACGGTCAGGTCCGGGTCATCTCGGCGGCCCAGTCGGTGGCCGGGGTCACGCCCGGCGAGGTCTCCTGCCTCGAGGCGCACGGAACCGCGACGGCACTCGGCGACCAGATCGAACTCGCCGCGCTGGCCCGGGTGTTCGGCGACGCCCCGGACTCCCGCCGGGTGCTCGGCGCGGTCAAGTCCAACGTCGGCCACCTGGACACCTGCGCCGGGATGGCCGGGCTGATCAAGACGGTGCTCGCGCTGCAGCACCGCACGCTGCTGCCGACCGTCCACTTCGAGAGCCCCAGCCCCGAACTGGACCCGAGCCTGTTCCGGGTGCTGACCGAGGCCGAGCCGTGGCCCGGTGCGGACGGCGCCCGGGTCGCCGGGGTCAGCTCCTTCGGCATCGGCGGCACGAACGCCCACCTGATCCTCCAGGACGCTCCCCCGCTGCCGACCGTACCCGCCGGGCCGACGGCCGAGTGGGAGCTGCTGCCGGTGTCCGCCCGCACCGAGCAGGCGCTCGACCGGGCCACCGAGCGGCTCGGCGCGGCACTGGCCGGGCCGACCGCGCCCGCGAGGGCCGACGCCGCGTTCACCCTGCAGACCAGGCGCAAGCCCCACGCGTGGCGACGCGCCGTCCTGGCCGGGCAACGGGACCAGGTGCGTTCCCGTCCGGTCCGGGCCGTCGGGAACGGCCCGGGGGTCGCCTTCCTGTACCCCGGACAGGGCGCCGGCCGCCCGGGCATGGCCGCGGAGCCCTACCGCGCCGAGCCGGTCTTCCGCGCCGCGCTCGACCGCTGCCTGGACGCCATGCGGCCGTGGACCGCGGCGCCGCTGCGGGCGCTGCTGCTCGACCCGGCCCACGCGGACCTGTTCGACCGGACCGAGGTCGCCCAGCCGGCCCTGTTCGCGGTGGAGTACGCGCTCACCGCGTGGTGGACGGCGCTCGGCATCCGGCCGGTCGCGCTGGCCGGGCACAGCGTCGGCGAGTTCGCGGCCGCCTGCGCCGCCGGGGTCTTCGAACTGCCCGGTGCCGCCCGGCTGGTGGCCGAACGGGGCCGCCTGATGGGCACCATGGCGCCCGGCGCGATGCTGAGCGTCCCGTTGCCCGAGCCGGAACTGCGCGCGCTGCTGGACGACCCCGACGGCCCGGAGCTCGCCGCGGTCAACGCGCCGGACCGCTGTGTGGTGGCCGGCGCCCCCGACGCGGTGGCGCGGCTGGCCGAGCGGCTGGCCGCGCTCGGCGTCGCCGCCCGGCCGCTGGCGGTCCGGCACGCCTTCCACTCTCGGGACGCCGAGCCGCTGCTGGCGGAGTTCGCGCGGCTGGTGGCGAGCGTCCCGGTCCAGGCGCCCGCCCTGCCGATCGTCTCCGGCCTGACCGGGCGTGAGCTGACCGCGGAGGAGGCCGCCTCGCCGGAGTACTGGGCGCGCCAGCTGCGGCACACCGTCCGCTTCGCCGACGCGCTCGCCGCACTGCCGGGCGACGGCCCGCTGCTGGAGCTCGGCCCCGGCCGGGGCCTGACCGGCTTCGCCGTCCGGACCCTGGGCAACGACCGGCCGGCCCTGCCCGCCCTGGACGCCGCCGCGGCCGGACCGCAGCAGCCGCCCGCACGGCTCACCGCGCTGGCCCGGCTGTGGGAGCGGGGTGCCGAGGTCGACTGGTCGGCCCTCGGCGAGCGGGGCGGCCGTCGGCACGTCTCCCTGCCGGGCTACCCGTTCGAGCCCGTCCGGCACTGGTTCGAGCCCGCCGAGGACGCCCAACCCACGGTGCCCGCCGGGGCCGCCGGGCCCGCCGAGGCCGCCCTGGCGCCGACCTCCGACGGCGTGGACTCCTGGCTGCACGTCCTGTCCTGGACCCCAGCCCTCCCGCCGTCCGGCACCGGGTCCGTCCCGCCGTCGGTGCTGCTGCTCGCCGACGAGTCCGGTCTGGCCGGGCCGGTCGCCGAGCGGCTCACCGCGGCCGGTGCCGAGGTCGCCCTGGTCCGCGCCCGCGGCGGAGGGTTCACCGCGGACGGCGCCTCGTTCACGCTCGACCCCGACGACCCCGCCGCCTTCCCGGCGCTGGCCGCCGCCCTGAGCGAGCGCGGCACCCCGCCGGACGCGGTGGTCTCCTGCTGGGCCCTGGACGACCCGCCGCTGGAGCGGGCCACCCCGGGCGAGGCGGCCGAGGGCGCCCTGCGCTCGCTCGCCGTCCCGATCCAACTGGCCCGCGCCCTGGGCGAGGTGTTCCCCGGTCGGCCGCTGCGGATGCTGCTGGTGACCGACGCCGCCCACGGGGTGCACGGACAGCCCGCACGCACCCCGCAGGCCGCCGCCGGGCTCGGCGCGGTCCGGGTGCTGCCGCAGGAGGTGCGCGGGCTCACCGCGCAGGCGCTCGACCTGGACTGCCCGTCCCGGGAGCCCGCCGAGCTGGCCCTCGCAGCTGAGGCCGTGGTGGCGCAGCTGTGCTCCGAGCACGCCCCGGCACCGCTGACGGCCGTCCGCGGCCGGGCGCACCTGGTGCCGGTCCCGGACCGGCCCGTCCTCACCGACCCGGCCGCACCGCAGCCCGCCGCGCCGTCCGGCCCGTGGCTGGTCACCGGCGGGCTGGGCGGGGTCGGCCTGGCCGTGGCCGGCCGGCTCGCCGAGGAGGCCGACCGGACTCTCGTCCTGCTGACCCGTCGCGCGATCCCCGACGGTGACGGCTGGCGCAGCCTGCGCCCCGAGGGCTCGGCGCCCGCCGGGAGCTGCCCGCCGGAGCTGGCCGAGGCCCTCGCCGGGCTGACCGCCCACGGCGCCCGGCTCTGCCTCGTCCAGGCCGACGTCACCGACGAGGCCGCGCTGGCCACCGCGCTCGACGCCGTCCGGGCCGCGTACGGCCCGATCGTCGGGGTGGTGCACGCCGCCGGGGTGCCCGGTGGTGGCGTCGCCGCCCTGCGCGGCCCTGAGGAGATGGCGCGGGTGCTCGCCCCCAAGGTGCTCGGCACCGTCCTGCTGGAGCGGCTGACGGCCCGTGACCGGCCGCTGCTGGTGCTCTGCTCCTCGGCGCTGACGGTCACCGGCGCGGTCGGCCAGGCCGACTACACCGGGGCCAACGCCTTCCTGGACAGCTTCGCCACCGGCACCCGGGCGGCGGTGTCGATCGGCTGGGACCGCTGGTCGCAGACCGGCATGGCGGTCCGCTCCGGGCTGCGCGACCGGCTCGACAGCGGCGAGGCGCTGGACCACGCCCTCTTCGACGCCCGCCGCACCGAGCCGGACGGGGCGGTGGAACTGCGGCTGCGCCACGCGGAGCAGACGAGCTGGCCGGCCGAGGAGCACCGGATCGGCGACGTTCCGGTCGTGCCCGGCACCGCACTGCTCGAACTCGCCGTCGCCGGGCACCGGTTGGCGTTCGGGGACGGGCCGGTCGAGCTGGATGCGGTCTTCACCCACCCGTTGCGGATTCCCGCCGACCAGCCACCGCAGGTCACCCTGCGGCTGCGTCCGGCGCCCGACGGCGGGCACCTGTGGGAGGTCCGCTCCGACGCCGCGCCGTCCAGGCCGCACGCCCAGGGCCGGATCGCGCCGTACCGCGGCGGCTCCCCCGAGCGCCTCGACCTCGACGGGCTCGCAGGGCGCTGCGCCCCCGCCGCCCGGTCCGCCGACCAGGTGCCCGGCGGGGCGAGCGGGCTGCGCACCGGGCCGCGTTGGGAGAGCGTGGTGGAGGTCCGCGAGGGCGGGCACGAGGCGATGCTGCGGCTGCGCCTGCCCGAGCCCTTCCACGGCGACCTGGCCGCGCACCCGTTGCATCCCGCGCTGCTGGACACCGCCACCGGCGCCGTCACCGCCCGGACCGGCAGCCACCTGCCGGTGGCCTACCGACGGTTGGTGGTGCTCGGCCCGCTCGGCCCCGACGCCGTGGTCCGGGTCCAGCGCCGCTCCGGTGCGGCCGGGATCAGCGGCACGCTGGTCGTCGACGTGGTCGTCGCCGAGCCGGACGGCGCGCCGAGTGTGCTCGTCGAGGGCTTCGTGCTGCGCCCGGCCCCGGCCCCCGGCCCGGACACCGCGGCCGGTCCGGCCGTCGATGCCGAGCAGATCGGGATCCCGACCCGCGAGGGCCTGCTGGCGTTCGACCGGATCCTGGCCAACCGTCACCTCCCGCACGTGCTGGTCAGCCCCCGTGCGGCCGGCCGGACCGCCCCGCGGGCCGCCGTCGGCGCCACGGCCGCCGCCGCGCCGCAGGACGCCGCGCCGGCCGATCCCGAGGAGCTGGAGGAGCGAATCGCCGCGGTCTGGTCCCGGCTGCTGGGCGTGCCCGACATCGGCCCGGAGGACAGCCTCTTCGAGCTCGGCGGCGACTCCCTGCTGATCGTCCAGATCACCGGCGAACTCCAGCGGATCGGGCTGGCCGTCTCCCCCGGCGACCTCTTCGCCCACCCCACCGTCGGGCAGCTCGCCGCCCGGCTCCGCGCGGACCGCGAACCGGCCGCCGAGCCCGCGCCCGACACCCCCGCCCCGCCCACCGCTCCCGCCGGACCCGACCCGGCCCCGTCGCAGGGGTCGCGCGAGGCCTTCTCGGACGCGGACCTCAGCGAAGACGATCTGGCCCGGGTACTCGCCCTGTTCCGGTCAGGAGAGGACACCAAGTGAACGACATCGAGGACATCTATCCCCTCTCGCCCACCCAGGAGGGGATGCTCTACCACAGCACCACCTCCCCCGAGCACGGCCTGTACGTCGAGCTGACCACCTTCCGGGTGCGCGGCGAGCTGGACCTCGCCGTGCTGGGCGCCGCCTGGCAGCGGGCGATCGCCAGGCACCCGGTGCTGCGCACGGCCTTCGTCCGGGAGCGGATCCGCACCCCGCACCAGGTGGTGCTGCCGAAGGCGGAGCTGCCGATCGAGTTCCGCGACCTGACCGGCCTGGACGAGCCGGCCCGCGCGGCAGCCGTCGCCGAGGAGCTGGAGCAGCGGGCCCGCGAGCGCTTCGACCTGACCCGGCCGCCACTGATGCGGCTGCTGGTGCTGCGCCTGCCCGGCGAGCACCTGGTGGTGTGGACGTACCATCACCTGCTGCTGGACGGCTGGTCCGCCGCGCTGCTGCTGGCCGAGGTCACCGCCGGGCTGTCCGGCGACACCGCCGAGCTGCCCGCGCCGCCGCTCTTCCGCGACTACATCGCCTGGCTGGGCCGCCAGGAGCCCGAGCGTGACCGGGCGTTCTGGACGGACTACCTGGCGGGCCACCGCGAACCGGCAGCGCTGAGCCTGCCCGGGATGCGTCCGGGCGCCAAGCCGTCCGGCGAGTTCCACACCGTACGGGCGGCGCTGCCCGCCGGGACCCTCGCCACGCTCCGGCGCCTGGCCGCCGCCCGGGCCACCACGTTCAGCGGCCTGGTCGAGGCGGCCTGGGCGGGGACGGTCGCACGCCATTCCGGCCGCGACGACGTGGTGGTCGGCGTGACCGTCTCCGGGCGCCCGGTCGGCCTCGACCGCGCGGAGCAGATGCTCGGCATGTTCATCAACACCGTCCCGGTGCGGGTGCGGATCGACCGGGAACTCCCTGGCGACGAGTGGCTGACCCGGCACGCCGCCACCCGCCACCCCGTGCTGGACCACCAGCACACCGCGCTGACCGACATCCAGCGCTGGGCCCAGAGCGCCCCCGGCGTACCGCTCTTCGACACCGTCGTGGTGGTCGAGAACTACCCGGACCGGACCGAGGCGGTGCTCTCCCACGGCGCGGTCACGGTCGATGACGTCCGCTACGAGACCCGGACCAATTACCCGGTCACCCTGGTCGTCCGGGCCGCGGCGGACCTGCAGCTGCAGGCGGTGGTGGACGCCGGCCGGATCACCCCGGACGAGGCACGGGCGCTGCTCGACCACGTCGTCGCCGTGCTGACCCGCTTCGCCACCGAGCCCGGCCTCCCCGTCGGAGAGCTGCTGGCCGTCCCCGAGGCGACCCGTGCCCGGCAGCTCGACACCTGGAACGGCAGCGAGGTCGACCGCAGCGAGCCGGCCGCCCTGCTGGCCGGGCTGATCGACGAGGCGGTTCGCAGCCGGCCCGACCACCCCGCTGTGGTCGACCCGCAGAACCGGTACAGCTACCGGGAGTTGGACCTGCGGGCCGGCGCCCTGGCCCGGCGGCTGGCCGAGCAGGGGGTGCGCCCTGGGGGCCGGGTGGGCATCTGTCTGGGCCGTGGCGCCGACCTGGTGACCGCGATGCTGGCGGTCGCCCGCGCCGGGGCCGCGTTCGTCCCGCTCGACCCGGCCCACCCGGTGGAGCGGATCGGCCTCGTCCTCGAGGACGCCGCGCCGGCCGTGGTGCTCGCCGACGCGACCGGAGCACCCGCGCTGGCCGGCTGGGACGGCACCGTCGTCGACCTCGCCACCGTCGACCTCTCGGCCGAGCCGGCCGCCGCCGAACGCCCGGACACCGACCCGGACGGGCTCGCCTACCTGATGTTCACCTCGGGCTCCACCGGCCGCCCCAAGGGCGTCGCCGTCGGCCACCGGGCCCTGGCGAACCTGGTGGACAGCCTGGCCCGCCGTCACCCCGGCCTGGACGGCGACACCCGCTTCCTCGCCCTCACCACGCTCAGCTTCGACACCTCGCTGGCCGAACTGCTGGTGCCGCTCGCGGTCGGCGGGACGGTCCACGTGGGCGGCCAGGCCCTCGGGCTGAGCGGCCGGGAGGTCGACCGCTACAGCCTGGAGCACGGCATCACCGCGCTGCAGGCCACCCCCTCCCGATACCGGGCGCTGCTGGACTCCGGCTGGCAGGGCGCCGGCCGGCCCCGGCTCTACAGCTGCGGCGAGGCCTTCCCCGCGGACCTGGCCGCGCCGCTGGCCGAGCGCGGCTCCTCGGTGTGGAACATGTACGGACCGACGGAGACCACCGTGTACTCCAGCGTCGAGCCGATCACCGCCGACACCACCCGGGTCACCGTCGGCCGGCCGATCTCCAACACCGTGCTGCACGTGCTGGACACCGTCGACGGCGCGCTGCTGCCGGTCGGCTGTGTCGGCGAACTGTGCATCGGCGGCGACGGCGTGGCCCAGGGCTACTGGCGGCGGCCCGAACTGACGGCGGAGCGGTTCGTCACCGACCCGTTCACCGGCGGCCGGATGTACCGCACCGGTGACCACGCCCGCCGCCTGCCCGACGGCAGGATCGAGCTGCTCGGCCGGATGGACCGCCAGCTCAAGCTGCGCGGCTACCGGATCGAGCCCGGCGAGATCGAGCAGGTGCTCCTCGCCCTGCCCACGGTGGCGGCCGCCGCGGTCGCCGTACGGGAGGGCCGCCTGGTCGCCTGGGTGGTGCCGGCCGACCGGGACGCCCCGCTCGACGCCCCCGGGCTCCAGGCCGAGCTGCGCCGCTCGCTGCCCTCGTACATGGTCCCCGAGGCGGTCGCCGTCCTCGCGGAGCTGCCGCTCACCCCGGCCGGCAAGACCGACCTGCTCGCCCTGCCCACCCCGGCACAGTCCGGCGACGAGGCCGCGCCGGCCGCCCGGCCCGCCGGGGCGGCGGACCACGAGGCGCTGGTGACCCGGCTGTTCGCCGAGGTCCTGGCGCTGCCGGAGGTCGGTCCGGACGACGACTTCTTCGAGCTGGGCGGCGACTCGCTGCGCGCCCTGCGCCTCCTCTCCCGGCTGGAGGCGGAGCTCGGACGCGAGCTCGACATCGAGCTGCTCTTCGACGCGGCCACGGTCCGCGAACTGAGCGCGGCCATCGGCCCGGCCCCCGACGCCACCGGCCAGTGAACCGACCGGCGTCCCGGCCGGTCCCGGCCGGGACGCCCCTGCACCAACCACACCGATTGGACATGAACCGCCATGGCTAGCACTACGGCCACGCTTCTCGACGACGACCAACGCCGGCTCGACACCCTGCTGCTGTCCCGGTGGGACGCCGACCCGGCGCACCCCGCCGTGGTCGACGGCGACCGGGTGCTGCCCGCGGGCGAGCTCCGGGACCGGACCGTGCGGGTCGCCTCGCTGCTGCGGGAGCGGGGCGTGCGCCCGGGCGAGCGGGTCGCGGTCTACCTGGAGCGCTCGGCCGACTTCGTGATCGGCGTGACCGGCGTCGTCCTGGCCGGCGCCGCCCAGGTCGCCTTCGACGTCAACGACCCGGTGGCCCGGACCCTCGACATGCTGGCCGACTGCGAGCCCCGGCTGCTGATCACCACCCCCGAACTGCGCTCCCGCTTCCCCGTCGACCTCGGCATCGAGGTGGTCACCGTCACCGAGTGCGCGGCGGCCGAACCGGCCGTCCCGTTCGAGCCCGCGGCCGACCTCGCCGAGCAGCCCGCCGTGGTCATCTACACCTCCGGCTCCACCGGCCGGCCGAAGGCCTCGCTGATCCCGCACCGCGCGGTGACCACCCGCCTGCGGGCGCTGCAGCGCAGCCACGGCCTGGGCCCGTCCGACCGGATGCTGCACCACACCGCGTGCAGCTTCGACATGTTCCTGATCGAGGTGTACTGGCCGCTCATCACCGGCACCACCGTCGTCATCGCCGCCCCCGGCCGCCAGCGCGACGCCGACTACCTCGCCGAGACCATCCGCTCGGCCGAGATCACCATCTTCTACTGCGTGGTCTCGCTGCTGGAGCTGTTCCTGCTGGCCCGCGGGCCCGAGGAGCGCTTCGACGGCCTGCGGCGCGTCCTCACCGGCGGCGAGCCGCTCGCGCCCGAGCTGGTCCGCCGCTTCCACGCGCAGTCCACCGCGCCGCTCACCAACCTCTACGGGCCGAGCGAGTGCACCATCTACTGCACCGCCTGGGTGCCCCCGCGCGATCCGGACCTGGACACCGTCTACATCGGCCCGCCGATCGAGGACACCACGCTGTGGATCCTGGACGAGGACGGCAAGCCCGTACCGGACGGCGAGCCCGGCGAGCTCTACATCGGCGGCGCCGGCCTGGCCCTCGGCTACCTCAACCGTCCCGAGCTCACCGCGGAGCGGTTCGTCCCGGACCACCTCGGCGACGGCTCCGGCCCGCTCTACCGCTCGGGCGACCTGGTCCGCACCCACCCGGTGGGCGGCCTGGAGTTCCTGGGCCGGGTCGACCTCCAGGTGAAGATCCGCGGCTACCGGATCGAACTGGGTGAGATCGAGTCCGCCGCCCTGCGCGTGCCCGGGGTCCGGCAGGCGGCGGCGGTCGCCCACGGCAAGGGAAGCGACGCCCGCCTGGTCGGCTTCCTGGTGCTCGAAGGGGACCCCGAGCCCGCTGCCGTCACCGCCGCCGTGCGCGAGACGCTGCGCGGCGCGCTGCCCTCGTACATGGTTCCGGCGGCGTTCACCACCCTGGCCGCCATGCCGCTGACCGCGAACGGCAAGCTGGACCGCGCCCTGCTGACCGAGCGGGCCGGGGAGGTGCTGCCCACCGTCAGCGCCGCCGGCACCACCGCCACCGGGCCGCAGGCTCCGGCCGGTGACAACCTGGCCGCCGTGGTCACCGGGGTGTGGTGCGAGGTCCTCGGGCTGCCCTCGATCGGCCCGGACGACGACTTCTTCGACATCGGCGGGGACTCGTTCAAGGTGGTGCGCGCCGTACGGAAGCTGGAGTCGCTGCTCGGCGTCGAGGTCCCGATGGACCTCGCGTTCGACGAGCCGACAATCGCGGGCTTCACCGCCGCCCTGGCCGAGCACGGGGTGGAGGGATCGGCGCGATGACCTCGCAGGTCCTCCGTTCCTTCGGCGAGCTCGACGCCATCGCCCGCGACCCGTCCGCCCCCGTCGTCACCCTGTTCAGCGGCGGGTTGGACAGCAGCTACCTGCTGCACCGCCTGGTCCGGGCCGGCGCCCGCAACATCCACGCCGTCAGCGTCGACCTCGGCGAGGACGAGAGCAGCGAGCACAAGCAGCGGATCGCCGACCTGCTCGGCATCCGGCTCCACCTGGTCGACGGCAGACAGGAGTTCGCCGAGGACTTCGTCCGCCCGGCCATCGCCGCGCACGCCGTCTACCTCGACACCCATCCCGTCAGCTCCACGCTCAGCCGGCCGCTGATCGCCAAGGTCGCCGTCCGGACCGCACACGAACTCGGTGCCACCACGGTGCTGCACACCGCCAACCGCTCCCAGAACACGCTGCGCCGACTCAACGGCGCCCTCGAACTGCTCGGCTTCGCCGGCCACTACGGCAGCCCGTACGACCTGGACCCGGTGGACCGGCACCAGAAGATGCGCGAGCTCAAGGAGGCCGGCCTGGAGCAGTTGAGCGGGCGGCTGGTCAGCGGCGACTCCAACCTGTGGTGCCGGGAGTTCGAGTCGGGGATCCTCGACGACCCCGAGGACCACGCCGTGCCCGAGGAGCTCTACCGGTGGAGCGCACTGCGCCCCGCCGAGGCCCCGGAGACGGTCGAGGTCGCCTTCGAGGCCGGCCGACCCGTCGCCGTGGACGGCCGGCGGCTGTCGCTGACCGAGCTGATCGACACCCTCAACCACCTGGTCGGCGCCCACGGACTGGGCCGCTACAGCGGACTCGAACACCTGGGCCACGGGCCGAAGGTGCTGGAGATCCGCGAGATGCCCGCCGCCTGGCTGCTGTTGCGCTCGCGCCGCCACCTGGAGACGGCCACCCTCTCGGCCGAGCTGCTGCGGGAGAAGATGCACCAGGAGCAGCTGTGGGTCCGCGAGGCCCTGGAGGGCCGCTGGTTCGGCGAGCTGCGCGCGGCCAGCCAGGCGTTCGTCGAGGTCTGCTCGGCGCGGGTCACCGGGTCGGTGCGCTGGCGGCTCTCGGCCGGCTCGGCCGAGACCCGGGCCATCGTCGCCGACCGGCCCCGCTACCTGCGCGACCGGGAAGCCTGGGAGCACCAGTCAGTCGCCGCCGAACGGGCGGCGTTCACCCCGATCCGGCCGCAGGAGCGCTGAGCGTGGACCGCACCGACCCGCAGACCCGAACCTCCGCCGCCGCGCTGCCGGTGCTCCTGGTCGTCTACGGCCGGGGTTCGGCGACGCCGCGCGGCGTCCTGACCGCCGCGCGGCGGGTGTGCACGGTGGTCTTCCTCGCCGACCTCGGCGACCCGAGGACGGCCGCGGACCTGGCCACCCTGCCGAAGTCGGCCACCGTGGTGGACACCGCCGGCCTGACCGAGCGGCAACTGTGCGACCGTGCCGTCGAGTTCGGCGCCTCCGGCGTGATCACCTTCAGCGACCGCCTGCTGCGCACGGCCGCCGCCGTGGCCGAGCGGTGCGGCGTGCCGTTCCACGACCGCGCCACCGTGGAGGTCCTCGTCGACAAGTTCCGCCAGCGGGAGGCGCTGGCGGCAGCCGGAGTGCAGGCCACCGTCTGCCGGACGGTCCACTCCGCCGCCGACCTCGGGCCGGCGCTGGCCGCGACCGGCCTGCCCGCCGTGCTCAAGCCCCGCTCGGGGGCCGGCAGCGTGGACACCTGCCTGGTTAGCAGCGCTGGTGAACTGGCCGACCGGTACACCGAGTTCACTCGCGACGCGGCGACTCCGGCGGTGTTCGTCCTGGAGGAGTACCTGGTGAGCGACCCCACCGTGGTGGGGGAGTTCTGGGGCGACTACGTCTCGGTCGAGTCCGCGATCAGGGACGGCGAGATCCGCACCATCGCGGTCACCGGCAAGCTGCCGTTGGCCCACCCCTTCCGGGAGACCGGCTACTTCACGCCGGCCCTGCTCCCGGACGGCCTGGCCGAGGAGGTCGTGGCCCTGGAGCAGAGCGCACTGCGGGCGCTCGGCATCCGCGAGGGAGTCACCCACACCGAGATCAAGTTCACCCCCGACGGACCGCGGCTGATCGAGGTCAACGGACGCCTGGGCGGGCACGTCTCGGACGTCCTCAAGCGCTCGGCCGGGACGGACCTGCTCACCCTCGCCGTGCGGCTGGCCCTCCGCGAGTTCGCCCCGCCCGCGCCGGTGCTCGCCCTCGGCGCGAACTGCCCCGCCGTGGCCTTCCAGTACTTCCTCTCGCCGCCCACCGACGGGCTCGCCCCCGGCGACAGCGAGCTGGTCGAGGACCTCCAGGCCATCCCCGGGGTGGACCTGGTGGATGCCCGGATCGACCCGTCCTGGCGGGCCGACTGGCGGGCCGGCACCGAATGGCTGATCGGGACGGTCTACGGCTCCGCGGCCGGGCACGCCGAACTCCGGGCCACCGTCGAGGGCATCCACCGCCGGATGGACAGTTTCTGGTCCTGAGGACCCGGGAGGGGCTCCGCCCCCCACCACCACACATCCACCCAACCCCGCACCTCTGGAGTCAACTTGCCGCGGCGAATACGCACAGCCACCCACGCGGCGGTGGCAGCCATCGTCTCCGGCCTGGTCCTCGCGCTGCTCGCGCTGGGCATCGGGCCGGTCCCCGCCCTCGGAAAAGCCCTCGTCCCCGGGGCCGGGGTGTGGGACTCCGCGGCCGGCGCCGAACTCCCCCACACCGAGACCCTCACCCTGACCGGCCTGAGCTCGCCGGTGACGGTGGCCTTCGACGACAACGGCGTCCCCACCGTCAAGGCCGCCTCCGACAACGACCTGTTCCAGGCCCAGGGCTACCTGCACGCCCGGTTCCGGCTCGCCCAGCTCGACCTGGAACGGCGCGCGGGCCGCGGCCGGCTGGCCGAGCTCAACGGGCCGGCCAGCCTCGAATCCGACCGCTTCGAGCTGCAGATGGGACTCCTGCGCACCGCCGAGGCCGAGTGGGCCGCCACCCCGCCCGACAGCCCTGCGGGCCGCGCCCTCACCAGCTACAGCCGAGGGGTCAACGCCTGGATCTCCGAGCTGCGCCAGAACGGACAGTGGCCGGCCCTCTTCTCCCTCACCGGCGTCTACCCGGCCGACTGGACGCCGGTGGACAGCCTGGTCATCCAGGAAGTCCTCACCCAGAGCATGGACTTCACCAGCACCCCGCTGGACTACGCGATCTTCCGCGACTCCCTCGGCGAGCAGCGCACCATGGACTGGTTCCCGGTGCACGCGCCCAACGACCAGCGGCCGTACGACACCGGGCCGTACCGTGACCTCGGCATCGCGCCGCTGCCCGCCAACGTCAACACCGCCGGGCCGGACGGCCACGCCGCCGCCAACCGCTCGCAGCCGCGCCCCGCACCGGTCGCGCCGACCGGCGGGGCCGACCCCGCCGGGGAGGCCACCGCGGCCCGGACCCTGCTCGACACCATCCGCGCGCTCCCGGCCACCCAGATCCACTCCTTCCCGGACAGCAACGCCTGGGTGGCGAACGGCCCGGCGGTGGCCGGCGGCAACGCGATGCTGGCCGGCGACCCGCACCTGCCGATGACCCTGCCCTCGTACTGGTACCAGATCGCGCTGTCCTCTCCGGAGACGAACGTCACCGGCGCCAGCATGGCCGGCATGCCCGGCGTGCTGATCGGCCGGAACGCGAACATCTCCTGGTCCCTGACGGACGCGCAGAACCAGTCGACGGTCTTCTACAGCGAGCAGACCAGCCCCGACCACCCCGGCCAGTACTACTGGAACAACGCCTGGCACCCCATGGAGCGGCTGGAGTACTCCATCCCGGTCCGTGGCGGGGACACCGAGCACTTCGCCGTGGACCTCACGGTGCACGGGCCGGTACTGACCCGGGCCGGGCAGACCACCTCGGTCAGCTGGATGGGCAACGTCCCCTCCCCCGACCTGGCGGTGCTGCTCTCCGTCAACAAGGCCCACGACTACCAGGAGTTCCGCACCGCGCTGGCCGACTGGCACGCCCCCACGCTCAACTTCGCCTACGCCGACGGCAGCGGGAACATCGGCGTGGTCTCCGCCGGGTACTTCCCGTTGACCAAGGGCGGCAACCCCTGGTTCCCGATGCCCGGCACCGGCGAGTACGACGTGGTCGGCGCCATCCCGTTCGACGCCACCCCCCAGGTCTACAACCCGCCGAACCACGTGGTGGCGACGGCCAACCAGCGCCCGGTCTCAGCCGACTACCCGTACTACATCGGCACCACCCTCAACTCCTTCGACAACGGCTACCGGGCGAACCGGATCTACCAGTTCCTGGAGAGCCACCAGGCGATGACCGGCGCCGACTTCACCACGCTGCAGAACGACGTGACGGACTACCTCGCCACCGTGATGCTGCCGCACCTGAAGGAGGCCCTGGCCGGCACCAAGCTCGACGCCCGCCAGCAGGCGGCGCTCGACGTCCTCAACCGCTGGGACTGCACCATGCGGCCCGGCGTCGCCGGCGGGCCGATCTGGTGGACCTTCTGGAACGACTACCTGGAGACGACCTTCCAGCCCTGGTGGGACCAGTCCAAGGTGCCGGTCGAGCGGGACCGCTTCTACCTGAAGGTCTCCAGCGCGCTTCCCAGCCTTGACGAGAACCTGGAGGCCTGGACCCTGCACGACCCGACCAACCCGGCGTTCACCTCCCCGGGCGGCCCGCCCCGCACGGCGACGGACGCCATGCGCACCGCGTTCACCCAGGCGGTCTCGGAGCTCTCCCAGGACCTCGGGACCGACCCCACCACCTGGACCTGGGACCGCGTGCACGCCCGACAGATCCCGTCGCTGACCGGCGCCGACGCGATCGGCTACGGCCCCGAGCCCGCCGAGGGCGACCGCTGGACCGTCAACGCGGCCGACGGCGGCATGACCTCCACCTTCGGCCCGAGCTGGCGCATGGTGGTCGGCTGGACGGGGCAGGGCAGCGCCACCGCGCAGGCCGTCTACCCGGGCGGACAGAGCGAGAACCCGGCGTCGCCCTGGTACCGGAACTTCGTCCCGTACTGGTGGGAGGGCCGTAACCTGCCGCTGCTGATGGCCGCGGACCAACCTGCCTCCACCAAGGTGTGGACCCTGCGACCGGGAGCGTGAGCGCCGTGACGGAACTTCAGAAGCAGTCCCCGCACGAGCAGTCCCCGCAGGAGCAGTCCCCGCAGAAGCAGTCCTCGCAGGAGCGGCCGGCACTCCCGAGCGAGGCGACGGACGGTCGGCGGGCCACCGCGCTCGCCCTCCCCGCCGGGCTGGTCGGCGCCACCGTCCTGGTGGCCGTCGGCTCGCTCTGGGGGCTCTGGTACCTGCCGTTCCCGTGCGGTCTGCTCATCGGCGCGGCAACGGCGGTACGCGGCCTGCGCGCCCGGACGGCCGTCCTGACCGCAACGGTGGCCGCCCTCGTCGGCTGGGGCGCCCCACTCCTGTGGCGCGCCGCCTCCGGCGAGGCGGTGGCCGGCACCGCCCGTACGGTGGCCGCCCTGGCCGGATTGCCGGCGCTGGCCGCACTGGTGGTCGCGGCCACCCTGCTGATCGGTCTGGTCCAGACGCTGCTGGGCGTCTGGCTCGGCCGGACGGCAGCCGCGGCCCTGCGGCCCGGGCGGTGACACCCGCCGGTCAGCAGTCGCGTCGTCTCCCGCCAGGAGCATCACGACTGCTGACCGGCGGGAGGGCCTCGTGGCGATCAGTCGACCGCGAGGTCGCGCTTGAGGATCTTGCCGGTGGCGGTCGTCGGTAGTGACGGGCGGAACTCGACCAGCCGGGGGTACTTGTGGCCCGCGAGGTTCCGCCGGCTCCACGCGACGATCTCCTGCTCGGTGACCGTCGCGCCGGGCCGGCGGACGACGTACGCTTTGACCTCCTCTCCGTGGCTCGGGTGCGGGACGCCGACCACGGCGGCCAGGCTGATGCCCGGATGGGTGTGCAGCACCTCCTCGACCTCGCGGGGGTAGACGTTGAAGCCGCCGCGGATGATCAGGTCCTTGGTGCGGTCGATGATCGAGAGGTAGCCGTCGGCGTCGCGGCGGCCGATGTCGCCGGTGCGGAACCAACCGTGCGGGTCGATCGCCTCCGCCGTCGCCTCCGGGTGGTGGAGGTATCCCCTCATGACGTTGTGGCCGCGGACCTGGAGCTCGCCGGGCTCGTCGACGTCCGCCTCCGTGCCGTCGGAGCGGGTGACCCGGACCTCGACTCCCCACACCGGCAGCCCGATCGAGCCCACCTTGCGCGGGAGGCCGATCCGGTTGAAGGAGACCAGCGGGCTGGTCTCGGACAGGCCGTAGCCCTCCAGGATCGGCACGCCGAACCGCTCCTCGAAGCCCTTCAGCACCTCGATCGGCAGTGCCGATCCGCCGCAGATGCACAGCCGCAGCGCCGCAGCGATCGCGGCCAGGTCGAACCGTTCCGCGCTCTCGCAGGTCAGCAGCGCCCAGAACATCGTCGGCACCCCCGCGAAGACGCTGACCAGCTCGCGCTCCATCAGCTCCAGGACCGTCGCCGCGTCGAAGCGGCTCATCAGCACCAGGGTCGCGCCGGAGGCGAAGCCCGCGTTCAGCTGGACGGTCTGGCCGAAGGCGTGGAACAGCGGCAGCGCCACCAGGTGGACGTCGTACGGGTCGGCGTCGCAGATCCGGGTGCCCACCAGCGCGTTCTGCACCATGTTGCTGTGCGTCAGCTCCGCGCCCTTGGGGCGGCCCGTCGTGCCGCTGGTGTAGAGGACGACGGCGGTGTCCGTCTCGTCGGTCCGTACGGTGTCGAACTCGGCGGGCAGGCCGCGGGTGAAGTCCGCCAGCGTCGCCTCACCGCACTCCGTCGGGTCCGCGGTGCCCGCGGTGAGCAGGACGAAGTACTCGCAGGCCGGTGAGGACGCGAAGGCCGCGCGGCCGGCCTCCGCCATCGGCAGCTGCTCCGTGCCCTCGAAGCAGAAGTACGCCCTCGCCCCGGAGTCCGTCAGGTGGTAGGCGATCTCCCGCTCGGTGAGCAGCACGTTCAGTGGGACGACCGTCGCCCCGGCCTTGAGGATGCCGTAGTACACGACCGGGAACAGCGGCAGGTTGGGACAGCTCAGCGCGACCCGGTCGCCGCGGCCGATGCCGCGCGCCGCCAGCGCCGCCGCGACCCGGCGCGCCTCGGCGTCGACCTGGGCGTACGTCAGACGGGTGTCGCCCAGCACCACGGCCGTGCGCTCGGGCTGGTCGCGGGCGGTGGTTTCCAGCAGTACAGCGAGGTTGAGCATGATTGTTCTCCAGAGGGGGCGCGCGGTCAGCCGCGCAGGGCGGAGGCGAAGATCGCCGGCAGCGCGGACCAGCGGGGGTCGGCGGCGAAGTCGGCCAGCAGGCGGCCGGTGGTGGCCGCCGTCCGGTTGCCGACGAACCATGGGGGCTTGGGGGAGATGGCCGGTTCGCCGTGCAGGAGGGAGCGCGGTGCCGGGCGGAACGGGCCCTGGACGACGGTGCGTTCCGGGTCGTCCAGGAGCAGGGCGTTGTGCACGACGCCGATGCCGCTCTGGACGTCGTCGAGGGTGTGGCCGGGGAAGGCACCCCAGGTGGCGGTCGCGGTGAGGTAGCCGAGGCCGGTCCAGGCATTCAACGCAACGGTGCCGTAGCGCAGTTGGGCGATCGCCTCGTCGAGGTCGGGGCCGAGGAGGGCGATCGTGCGCGGGTGCGCGACGAGGTTCACGCCGAGCGGGCCGCAGCGAGCGGCTGGAGGAACTGGTCCGCGACTTCGACCGGACTCGGGCGCAGCGGCTGCGGACCTTCCTGGTCGAGCGGGACCTGCTGCGTGCCGACACCCCGCCGCTGGTGCTGGAGCTCGCCTTCGCGGCCGGTCACCGGCTGTTCGACATCGCCTTCCACACCTCGCCGACCGGTGACGACGCGACGATCGACGAGGCGCGCCGGCTCGTGACCGCCTACCTGGAGACGTACTCCGCCCCGGGGGTGGCGGGACGGACGTCCATCAGGCCGGTGCGGTCGTAGAGGTCCAGCTTCTGAACCGTGGCGCGACCGGCCGGCAGCCGCTTCACCAGGGGGTGGAGGATCTCGGGCCGGATGTCGCAGAGGGTGAGCCGCCAGTCGCCGTCCGCCCGGGCGAAGCGCTCGACGGCCACCCGGCACATTTCGCCGGCCGCGCCGATGAAGACCACGCGCCGCGTCGTCATGCGGCACCTCCGGCGGGCTTCGCACCGATCACCACGGCGTCATGCCTGTCCGTCATGGTCTCTCCGTTCTGAAGGGCCGCCGCCGGTCCGTCGCGGCGGATCCAAACTCGAATGGATTCGAGTTTAGCCACCGGAAGGTCGCCGTCAAGGTGTCGTCAGCGGCAAGTTCAACTCGACACCGAACACGAATCCGCGCTTCCCACCTGCGAGTTGATCCGTCCCGTCGGAAGGGTTGACGCCGGCCCGGCCGCCCTTATAAAACTCGAACAGATTCGAGTTACAACGGCAGGCAGCCTGACCTCGCCCGCGCGCCGGAGCCGACACGGCCGCTTCGAGTGGTCAGTTCACATGCCCCCGACCCCCGGCGACCGACCCGATGGCCGGACGGGTCGGCTCACCGCGACCGCGGGGATTGACAGCGCCTCAGCTTGACCCACACACTCGAATCAATTCGAATTCGACTCCAGGGCTGCCGCTGCACCGGCCGTGACCTGCGTTCACGCCTGCAGCCGGCACTCGCGCGCCGGGTGGGACGAGTCGGGCCGGTCAGTTGTGCTCCGGCGGTGCCACAGTGGTTGTCGCCGGAGCGAGGGCGCACCTGCGGGCCCTGATGACAGGGCACCACACCTCAGCGCCGCTGAGCAGCCGAAGAGGGAGTGTTTCGATGATTCTCGTCACTGGAGCAACAGGCAACGTCGGCGGCCCCGTCGCGCGGCAGCTGCACGCGCTGGGCCACAGCGTCCGGGCGCTGGTGCGCGACCCCTCCCGGGCGGCCGGCCTCCCGGCGGGGATCGAGCTCGCCGTCGGCGATCTCGACGACCCCGCCGGCGTGTCCAAGGCGGTTCAGGGCGTCGAGGCCGTCTTCCTGATGCAGGTCGGAGGCGGGACCGAGCAGACCAGGACGGTGATCGACGCCGCACGAGACGCGGCGGCGCCGAAGATCGTCCTGCTCTCCTCCGTCGGCGCGCGCCTGCTGCCGCTGGAGGAGAACCCCATGGGAGCCATCGTCGCGGCTCGCGAGCAGGTCCTGCGCGAGTCCGGCCTCGGTGTGACCTACCTGCGGCCCAACTCCTTCGCGTCCAACGCCCTCTGGTGGCGCGACTCCGTCCGTGCGGGCAAGGTCGTCGACCCGACCGGTGACGGTCGGCGCGGCGTGATCGACCCGGAAGACATCGCACGCGTCGCCGTGGTCGCCCTCACCCAGGACGGTCACGTGGGGAAGGGGTACTTCCTCACCGGTCCGGAGGGCCTGACCTCGCGCGAGCAGGTCGAGATCATCGCCGCGGTGACCGGGCGTTCGATCGACTTCGAGGACGTCACTCCCCACGAGTTCGCCCAGGCTGCCGTTCAGCGGGGAACTCCGCCCGCGGAGGCGCACCTCATCGAGCGCCTGCACGAGTTTCTCCGCTCCGGTCGCGCCGGATTCGTCACCGACGACGTCGAGAACATCACCGGGACCGCCCCCAGGACCTTCCGCGACTGGTGCGAGCGCCATGCCGACGCCTTCCGCTGAGCCCGGCGCCTCGGTGGAGCGCGGCGCTCGTCGAGCACCGCCTCGGCCCGTACCGACCCCGTTCACCGCCGTGGTCGTCGCCGTCGAGGTCGGCTACCGCGTCGCCTCCTCGTGCTCCTGGTCGCCCCAGTGCACGCAGAGCGCGTAGATCGCCAGGATGTCCAGGACGATGATCAGCACGGACCAGAGCGGGTAACTGGCCACCACCCACATGTGCGAGAAGGCGTTGAGCGACAGCACGGCCACGCCGACCCAGCGTGCCAGCTGGCTGCCGGCCAGGATGCCGGCCGCGATCAGGGCCAGCAGGATCCCTAGCACCAGCAGGGTCCAGCCCCAGGCCCGCAGATCGCCCACGACGATGTGGGCGCCGGCGACGAAGACGTGCGACCGGTTGATCGCGGCGACGCCGTTCAGGCCGTTGAAGAGCGCAAGGATGAACACCAGCACACCGGCGAAGGTCACCGTGCCACTCGGGCAGCAGTGGCGCACCGCGGGCTTCCCGCCCGCACCGGTCGCTGAGGAAGCAGGAGACACCATGGGACACCTCCAGTGCGGTCTCGCCCGTCCCCCGCTTGATGGGGACTTCTGCCGAGTGGCTCCTACCGACCAGCCTAGGACCGCACCACGCGGCGAGCGCGGCGTACCCGGCTCACCCGGCTGCCTGCGCCTGCGGGGCGACGCCCCGATGTGCGGTACGCCGTCCGCGGCTACGACCACCACACCCACCGCCGTGACCTGCGCGGTCCGGGCATCCGCCCGGACCGCGCAGGGGGACCGACCACGGCTCCGGCCCGGGCGTCCGCCGCTGGGTCGTCGAAGTCGCCTTCGCGCTCCCGCACCGGTCCCGCCGTCCGGGCACCCGCTGGGAGATCCGCGACGACCTCCGCGCCGATCGGCCGGTCTGCTGTTGTTCATGGCTACCGGTCTGCCCGGCGTGCCCTCCTGACCGCCTCCAGGAGCAGCGTGACCACGGCCGTCGCTGCGAGCAGCCGGAGCAGGTTGCGCGTGTAGGGCAAGGGCAGCACGGTCGGGTTGGGGTCGGCTCCCGCGTGCAGGACGGCCGGCAGTCCCACGGCGGTCAGTGCGGCGGCTACGATCAGGCCGCCGCGCACCGTCCACGGTGCTTTCGGCAGGGCGGCCCCGGCCAGGCAGAGAAGCGGCACCCACAGCCCGTCGTGGAGCACGACGCCGCCCACCGCCCACTCCAGGACGTCCAGCGGGTCCCGGATGTCGTGGTCGTGCAGGAGTCCGTGGACGCCGTAGCCGATCACCCCCACCGCGAGGAGCGCGGTCACCGTCCGCAGCGCGGCCGCCGCCCTCATACGATCACCTCGATCCGGTCCACCCACTTGGTCTGCAGCACACCTGGGCGGCCCGGGGCGATCACCCGGGCCGGGTAGCCGTGGTCGGTGTCCAGCACTTCGCCGTTGACCCGCAGCGCCAGCAGCGTCAGCGGATCGGCGGCGTAGGCGGCCTCCATCTCCGTCTCCCGGTAAGGGCCGTCCACCTCCAGGGAGGTGATCCGCAGCCGGGCGGTGGGCGGTGCTCCGGCCCGCGCCACCAGATCCCGGATGCGTACCCCGGCCCAGTGCGCCGAGGCGCTCCAACCTTCGACGCAGGAGATCGGGAGCACGGCCTCGTGCTGGTCCATGGCCCGGAGCTCATCCATCGTCAGCTCGTACGATGCGGGGCCGATGACCTTCAGCCGCCAGTTGGCGGGCGGCTGTGCGGTGCCGGCCGCGGCGGCGGTCCGGTTGACGGGCAGGCCCTGCGGGCCGATGTCCGGACGGCGCGGCGCCAGCAGGTCGATCCGGCGCAGCCAGGGTACGGTCTGCCCGGCCGTGACCGCCGTGACCGTCAGCACCGAGGCGGTCACGGCGGTCAGGAAGCCGCGGCGCTGCGGCAGTTCCGGTCGTGGCCGACGCCAGTGGGCCGCGATCTCGGGCGCCTTGACGGCCAGGTGCAGCAGCAGGCCGCCGACCGCGATCCACGCCAGCCAGAAGTGCGTCTGCCGGAACGGGAAGGGCCACACGTACCACTGCAGCGTGTTGAGCAGCCCGGTGAACAGCTCCAGCACGATCGCCGCGACCAGCAGAAAGATGCCCAGCCGCTCCAGCGCATGCCGTACGCCGCGCGCGGGCGGCCACTCGAACAGTCGCGGGTAGACGGTCCACAGCTTGGCGCCCAGCAAGGGGATCGCGGCGATACCGCTGATCACGTGCGCGCCCTGGGTGAACCGGTACAGGCCCGCGGGGCGGGCGGACAGGTGATCGCGCAGCCAGGCGGGCGGGTCCTGCAGCACATGGCTGTACAGCCCGGTCAGGAAGCAGACCAGCAGCGCCGCACCGAGCCAGCGGCCGATCACCACGGCGGTGCGTGGATCGTGCAGCGGGGACCGGAAGGTGCCCCCGCGCAGCGGGCCTCTCCGCAGTGCCTCCGGCGGCGTGGGCAACGGCAGATCGAACCGCCGCGTGGAGGGCGGAGAGGGCGAGGAGGAAGGGTTGTGTCGCACCCCTCCATGACACAGCGCGCACCACCCGACCTGGTGGCGATTGCTGCTTACGGAATTCGTACGCCTGCCTGCGAGGCGGTTCGGCGGGTCCCCGGCGGCGGGTTGGCGGTTCGCGTCGTCGCTGCGGTGTGCTTCGACACCGTCGAGGCAGGCCGGGCCGAACACCAGTGCCTCGGTGTCCTAGCGTTCCAGGTCGACACGTACGGAGTACGGGATGAACGTGCTGGTGTGCTCGTCGACGGCCAGGGGCCGGCCGATGGCCGGGGCCGAGCGCTGGGGGCAGGCGGGGCGTTCGCAGACCTTGCAGCCGAGGCCGATGGGGGTGGCGGCGGCTTCGTCGCCGAGGTCCAGGCCGGCGGCGTACACGAGCCGGCCGGCGTGGCGGATCTCGCAGCCGAGGCCGAGCGCGAAGGTCTTGCCGGGCCGGCCCCAGCCGCCGGGTGAGCGGGTGACGGCACGGGCGGTCCACAGGTAGCGGCGGCCGTCCGGCATGGCGGCGACCTGGACATGGACTCGGCCCGGTGCGGCGAAGGCGTCGTAGACGTTCCACAGCGGGCAGGTGCCGCCGGTGCGGGAGAAGTGGAAGGCCGTGGCGGACTGCCGCTTGGAGACGTTGCCGGCGCGGTCGACGCGCACGAAGGAGAACGGCACCCCGCGCAGGCCGGAGCGCTGCAGGGTGCTGAGGCGGTGGCAGACCGTCTCGTAGCCGACGCCGAAGTGGTCGGCGAGGTGCTCGATGTCGTAGCGCGCCGACTCGGCCTCGGCGTGAAAGGCGGCGTAGGGCAGGACGAGGGCGGCGGCGAAGTAGTTGGCCAGGCCGATCCGGGTGAGCGAGTGGGCCGCCGAGCCCTCCGGGGCGTCCTGGGCGGCAAGTTCGGTGAGCAGCGCGTCGTGCTCCAGGTACGCCAGTTGGGTGGCCAGGCGGAAGGCCTGCTGGCCGGGGCGCAGCCGGTCCGACAGGCACAGGGTCCGTTGCCGCGGGTCGTACTGGTGGAGTTGGTCCCCGCCGACGGCGATCCGGACGCCGTGCGCGGAGGTCAGCCGTTCGGCCAGCACCGCTCTGGCCCCGCCGCGCCTCAGCCGGATGTCGCCCGCCAACTCCTCGGCCGCGGTGTCGAGTTCGTGGACGTAGTTCTGGCGGCGGTAGAAGAACTCGCGGACCTGTTCGTGCGGCGTGCGGGCGGCGTCGACGCCGGGGCCCCGGTCGCCCGCGAGGACGGCGAGCTGTTCGCCCATGGCGCGGCGCCCGCGTCCCAGGTCCGTCAGCAGCCGGGCCACGGCGGGCAGGCGGGCGGCGACCTCGTCGAGGTCGCCCGGAGTGATGCGGCCGGCCGCGATCTCGTCCCCGAGGGAGTCGCGCAGTTCGGCGGTGAGCCGGGCGCTGTCCGGCGGGGCGAAGTATCCGGCCTCGACACCGAACGCCTCGGTCAGGCGCAGCAGGACAGGGACGGTCAACGGGCGGGCGTCGTGCTCCAGTTGGTTGAGGTAGCTGGCCGAGAGGTCGACGAGTCGTGCCATGGCGGCCTGGCTCAGTCCGCGTTCCTCCCTGAGCCGACGGAGTCTGGCGCCTGCGAAGGCTTTCCCCATCGTCCTGGTCTCCCCCCACGTCGACGATCGGCCGACGGGTCGGCCTCGTGGGGGGCAGCCTAGCCGGGATGGCGCGGAGAGGATCTTCGCAGGCTTCGCAGATTCGCCGACGACGCTTCGCAGAAATTGGCACGGCTCCATCGGTGACGGCGGCGCCACCGGGTGCCAGAGTCGGTCCTGCGGCCGGGAGGCGCGCAGGACAGCGCCGAAATGGCAGGTCAACTTCTGTGATCCGCTGTCCGGGCGACCACGTCCCGCGGTGTTCCACCGCAGCCCGGCACCGCCCGGCCGCCCTCTCGTCACCGTGGTGAGAGGTGCCTCACATCCTTCGCAAGACGTCCCCGGGAGCGGATCACCATGACCCAGTCGGTTCGGCAGCAGCAGGAGCAGCAGGCGGCGGAGCTGGCCGCGCGGTGGGCGTCCGACCCCCGCTGGGCCGGCGTCGAGCGCACGTACACGGCGGCCGACGTCGTCCGTCTCTCGGGCACCGTACGCGAGGAGCACACCCTCGCCCGGCGCGGGGCCGAGCGCCTGTGGCAGCAGTTGCACGAGCAGGACTACATCCACGCGCTCGGCGCGCTCACCGGCGGCCAGGCCGTCCAGATGGTCAAGGCCGGGCTGCAGGCGATCTACCTGTCCGGCTGGCAGGTCGCGGCCGACGCCAACCAGGCCGGCCAGACGTACCCCGACCAGAGCCTCTACCCCGCCAACTCCGTTCCCCAGGTGGTGCGTCGGATCAACAACGCCCTGCTGCGGGCCGACGAGATCGACGCCGCCGAGGGCAACGAGGGCCCGGACTGGCTGGTGCCGATCGTCGCCGACGCCGAGGCCGGCTTCGGCGGCCCGCTGAACGCCTTCGAGCTCACCAAGGGCATGATCGCGGCCGGCGCCGCGGGCATCCACTACGAGGACCAGCTGGCCTCGGAGAAGAAGTGCGGCCACCTGGGCGGCAAGGTGCTCGTCCCCACCGCCCAGCACATCCGCACCCTCAACTCCGCCCGCCTGGCCGCCGACATCGCCGACGTGCCCACCGTGATCGTGGCCCGCACCGACGCGCTCGCCGCCAACCTCCTCACCACCGACGTGGACGAGCGCGACGCCCGCTTCTGCACCGGCGAGCGCACCGCCGAGGGCTTCTACCGCGTCGAGCCCGGCATGGCGCCGGTCATCTCCCGCGGGCTCGCCTTCGCGCCGTACGCGGACCTGCTGTGGGTGGAGACCGGCACCCCGGACCTCGCCCAGGCCAGGGAGTTCGCCGAGGCGGTCAAGGCCGAGTACCCGGACAAGATGCTCGCCTACAACTGCTCGCCGTCCTTCAACTGGAAGACCGCCCTGGACGACGACCAGATCGCCAAGTTCCAGCGGGAGCTGGGCGCGATGGGCTACCGCTTCCAGTTCATCACCCTGGCCGGCTTCCACGCGCTCAACCACTCGATGTTCCAGCTCGCCCGCGGCTACGCCGAGCACGGCATGACCGCCTACGTCGACCTCCAGGAAGCCGAGTTCGCGGCCGTGCCGGACGGCTACACCGCCGTGAAGCACCAGCGCGAGGTCGGCACCGGGTACTTCGGCCTGGTCTCCACCGCGCTCAACCCGAACGCCGAGACCCTCGCGCTGACCGGCTCCACCGAGGCCGAGCAGTTCCACTGATGCCAGGCCGTCCGGCGGGCTCGACCCGAGCCCGCCGGACCGTGCCACCCCCGGCGGCTCGCACGGCGGAGCGAGGGAGCTCCGTGCCGCCCACCCGCCCGGGGCCTCGTTGAGGGACGAGGCCCCGGGCCCCACCCGTCACCGCCTGCTTCCTGGAGAACCGGATGAGCCAGTCCAGTCGCGTCGAGGTCCTCGGAGAACACGAGGACCGCTTCGAGGAGATCCTCACCCCCGAGGCCCTCGCCTTCCTCGCCCGTCTGCACGACGAGTTCACCGCCCGGCGCACCGAACTGCTCACCGAACGCCGGCGCCGCGCCGCCAAGTTGGCGTCCGGTGGCACCCTGGACTTCCTCCCGCAGACCCGCGCCGTCCGCGAGGACCCCACCTGGCGGGTGGCCGGCGCCGGCCCCGGCCTCGCCGACCGCCGGGTGGAGATCACCGGCCCGCCCGAGCGCCGGATGACCGTCAACGCCCTCAACTCCGGTGCCAAGGTGTGGCTCGCGGACTTCGAGGACGCCACCTCCCCCACCTGGCACAACCTCGTCAACGGCCACCTCAACCTGATCGACGCGATCGAGCGCCGGATCGACGACACCACCCCCGAGGGCAAGCGGTACCGGGTCGGGGACAACCCGGCCACCATCGTCGTGCGCCCCCGCGGCTGGCACCTGGACGAGCAGCACCTCTTGATCGACGGCCGCCCGGCCATCGGCGCGCTGGTCGACTTCGGCCTCTACCTCTTCCACTGCGGCCGACCGCAGATCGCGGCCGGTTCCGGCTCGTACTTCTACCTGCCGAAGCTGGAGAACCACCTCGAAGCCCGGCTCTGGAACGACGTCTTCACCTTCGCCCAGGCCGAGTTGGGCATCCCGTACGGGACGATCCGCGCGACCGTCCTGATCGAGACCATCACCGCGGCGTTCGAGATGGACGAAATCCTGTACGAACTGCGCGACCACGCCGCCGGGTTGAACGCGGGCCGCTGGGACTACCTGTTCAGCCTCATCAAGAACTTCGCCCACCACGGCCCCCGGTACGTGCTCCCCGACCGCGCCACCCTCACCATGGCCCAGCCCTTCATGCGCGCCTACACCGACCTCCTCGTGCACACCTGCCACCGTCGCGGCGCCCACGCCATCGGCGGCATGGCCGCCGCCATCCCCCAGCGCGACCCGGCCGCCAACGAGGCGGCCCTGACCAAGGTTCGCGCCGACAAGGAGCGGGAGGCCGGCGACGGCTTCGACGGCTCCTGGGTCGCCCACCCCGGCCTCGTCGCCACCTGCCGCACCGCCTTCGACGCCGTCCTCGGCGACCGCCCCCACCAGCTCGACCGCACCCGCGAGGACGTCGAGGTCACCGCCGCCGACCTGCTCGCCGTTCACCGCCTCTCCCCCGGCCTGCCGACCGACCACGGGCTGCGTTCCAATGTCGCCGTCGCCCTGCGCTACCTCACCGCGTGGCTCGGCGGCGCCGGGGCGGTCGCCGTCTTCGGCCTGATGGAGGACGTCGCCACCGCCGAGATCGCCCGCTGCCAGATCTGGCAGTGGCAGCACCACTGCACCCGGCTGACCGTTGGCTCGCTCGCCACCCCGGACCTGGTCCGCCGGCTGATCGACCGCGAGCGGGCCACCCTCATATCCGAAGGCGTCGATCCCGAACTGCTCGACAACGCGGTGCGGATCCTCGAGGAGACCGCCCTCGGCGACGACCTCCCCGCCTTCCTCACCACCGAGGCCTACGCTCGCCACCTCGTCCGCGTCAGCGCCGCGGCCTGACCCGCCCGCACACTTCGGAGGCAGCCATGAACGACATCCGCCGCATCGCCGTCGTCGGCGCCGGACAGATGGGCTCCGGCATCGCCGAGGTCTTCGCCCGCGCCGGCCTGGACACCATCGTCTGCGAGA
The DNA here is from genome assembly GCF_042883685.1 of Kitasatospora sp. NPDC058190. Lineage (NCBI taxonomy): Bacteria > Bacillati > Actinomycetota > Actinomycetes > Kitasatosporales > Streptomycetaceae > Kitasatospora > Kitasatospora sp. NPDC058190. The sequence continues at coordinate 26,551 of NZ_JBHVVI010000062.1, read as the reverse complement.
AGGACCCGGCCGCGCTCCGGGCCGCCCGCGGCCGCATCGACCGCTCCCTGCACCGCGCCGTCGACCGCGGCCGCATCAGTCCGACCGACCGCGAGGACACCTGGGCCCACCTGCTGTTCGCCGACGACCTCGAAGCGCTCGCCGACCGCCAACTCGTCGTCGAGGCCGTCGTCGAGGCCGAACATGCCAAGACCGACGTGCTCACCACCCTCGACAAGATCCTCGCCGACGACGACGCGATCCTCGCCACCAACACCTCGTCCATCCCGATCACCCGCCTCGGCATCACCACCGGCCGCGCCTCCCACGTCCTCGGGCTGCACTTCTTCAACCCGGCCCCGGTGATGCCCCTGGTCGAGCTCGTCTCCTCCCTGCACACGGACCAGGCCGTGCTGACGAGGGTGGAGGCCTTCGCGCGCGACATCCTCGGCAAGCACGTCGTCCACTCCCGCGACCGGGCCGGCTTCGTCGTCAACGCCCTGCTCGTGCCCTACCTGCTGTCCGCGATCCGGATGGCCGAGGCCGGCCACGCCACCCCCGAGGACATCGACGCCGGCATGGTCCACGGCTGCGCCCACCCCATGGGCCCCCTCCAACTCGCCGACCTCATCGGCCTGGACACCGTCGAGGCGATCGCGCGGTCGATGTACGAGGAGTACAAGGAGCCGCTCTACGCGCCCCCGCCCCTGCTCTCCCGCATGGTCGAGGCGGGCCTGCTCGGCCGCAAGACCGGACAGGGGTTCCACACACACCACGCGGTGTGACCAAGCGTGCCCCGCCGGTGTCCTGGCCTCTGTCGCGGAGGGCCGGACACCGGCGGGGCCTCGTGCTGCCCCCAGCCCTGCTGCCGAGTCCCGCGCCCGAGGTGCGCGGGGCCCAGCAGCAGGGTGCGCCGACCGCGGTGTCGAGCAGGTCGAGCAACCGCCCGACGCGGTCGTCGCTCAGCCGGTGGCGCACCACCCGGCCGCCCCGGGCCGCGGCCACTCATGCTGACGACCGGCACGGACCCGATCCCCATCGGTGGCAGCTCCTTCCATGAGCAGGTCCGAGCCGCGCCCCGAACAGCACGACAGCGAGGTCCGTCCCGTCGGGGACGGGCCTCAGCTCATCGGCAGTGTCAGGCCGTTGGCGCCTTGAGGACACGCAGCAGGCGGGTGACCTCGGTCGCCATGGCGGTGCGTCCGGAGCCGAGGTAGCGACGGGTGTCGACAAGTGACGGGTCGTCGTCGAGGGTGCGGCGCACGGCGGTGGTGAAGACCTGGTTGAGGTGGGTGGCGATGTTGACCTTGGTCATGCCGTGTTCGACGGCGCGGGTCAGGTGTTCGTCGGCGACGCCGGAGGAGCCGTGCAGGACCAGGGGGACGGGGACGGCCGCGCGCAGTTCGGCGATCAGGTCGTAGTCGAGGACGGCGTCGCGGGTGAGCATGGCGTGGGAGGTGCCGACGGCGACGGCGAGGGCGTCGACGCCGGTGGCGGCGACGAAGGCGGCGGCCTCGGCGGGGTCGGTCCGGGCGCCGGGGGCGTGGACGCCGTCCTTGCCGCCGACCTCGCCGAGTTCGGCCTCCACCCACACGCCCGCCGCGTGGCAGCGGGCGACCACCTCGGCGGTGGCGCGGACGTTGTCCTCGTAGGGCAGTACGGAGGCGTCGAACATGACCGAGGAGAAGCCGAGTTGGAGGGCCTCGGCGACGAGGTCGCTGGAGGTGGCGTGGTCGAGGTGGACGGCGACCGGCACCGAGGCGGTGCGGGCGGTGGCGAGCACGGCGGAGGCCATCGGGGTCAGCGCCCCGTGGTAGCGGACGGCGTTCTCGCTCAGCTGCAGGACCACCGGGGCACCGGCGGCCTCGGCGCCCGTGACGATGGCCTGGGCGTGTTCGAGCTGGATGACGTTGAACGCACCGATGCCGCGCGCGGCATTCGCCGCGGGAGTGACGATGTCGCCGGTTCCGGTCAGGGGCACGGGTTGAACTCCTCGGCTGCGAAGGGTGCGAAGGGTGCGAAGGGTTGGACGTCCACCCGGGGCCGCAGGGCCCGGTGGACGTCGGGGTCGAAGTCGCCGGCGAGCGGTGCCGCGACGGCGGCCGCGGACAGCGCCACGGCCTCGGCGAGCCGGTCGGGCCAGGGGGCACCGGTGACCAGGCCCAGGGTGAGTGCGGCAACCGCCGCGTCGCCGGCGCCGGTGGGGTTGCCGACCAGCCGTTCGGGCGAGCGGGCGCGCCAACTCCCCTGCGGGGTCACGGCGATGAGGCCGTCGGCACCGAGCGAGGCGACCACCGCGCCGGCGCCGGCGGCGTGCAGCGCGCGGGCCGCGGCGACGGGGTCGGTCAGGCCGGTGGCGGCGGCGAGTTCGTCGGCGTTCGGCTTGATCAGGGCCGGTCCGGCGGACAGCCCCGCACGCAGGGCCGTTCCGTCGGCGTCGAGCACCGCCGGGACGCCTCGTGCGCGCGCGAGCCCGAGCAGACATGCGTAGGCGTCGTCGGGGACGCCGCGTGGCAGGCTGCCGGAGAGGACCACCGCCGCCGCCTCCGGTAGCAGCTCGTCGAGGTGGTCGAGGAACCGCGCCCACTCCTCGGGGCCGACCACCGGGCCCTGTTCGAGCAGGATCGTGGTGTCCCCGACGTTCTCCTCGACCACGGCCACGGTCCGCCGGGACTCGCCCGCGATCGGCAGCATGCGATCGGTCAGGCCGGCAGCGGCGAGTTCGGCGCGGATCGCCTGGCCGGTGGGGCCGCCGACGAGTCCTGTGACGACGCTCGGGTGGCCGAGGGCGTGCAGGACGCGCGAGACGTTGACGCCCTTGCCGCCCGCCCGCTCGGCCGTCGCCCGCACCCGGTTGCTCCCTCGCGGGCGCAGCCGGTCGATCCGGTAGGTGACGTCGAGGGCGGCGTTGAGCGTGACGGTCAGGATCACTGGCCGGCCTTTCGCTGCGGCGGGTCGTGGGCCAGCAGGTCGTGGGCGAGGAGGGCGGCGCCCTGGCAGCCGGCTTCGTGGCCGAGTTCGGCGGGGAGGATCTGTGGCATCGTCTGGAAGGTGAGTCGTTCGGCGACCGCCGCGCGCAGGGGCGTGAAGTAGGGGCCGCCGGCGCGGGCGAGGCCGCCGCCGATCACGATGCGCTCGGGGTCGAGCAGCGTGACGGCGGCGGTCAGGGCGTCGGCGAGCGCCTCGATCGCCTCGTTCCAGACCGTGACGGCGGCCTGGTCCCCGGCGGCGGCGCGCTCGCCGACGTGCTTGGCGGTGACTCCGTCCTCCCCGGTGGCGGCGGTGTAGCGGCGGGCGACGGCGGCCGCGGAGGCGACGGTCTCCAGACAGCCCCGGCCACCACACGGGCAGGCCTGGCCGCCGGGGCGGACCACCAGGTGTCCGAGCTCCCCGGCCCGTACGTGGCTGCCGGTCACCGCCCGTCCGTCGGACATGAGCGCCGCCGCGATGCCGGTGCCGACCGGGACGAAGAGGAAGTCCCGGCTGCCGCGGCCCGCGCCGATCCGTGCTTCGGCCAGGCCGCCGGCGCGCACGTCGTGGCCCAGCGCCACCGGCAGGCCCAACTCCTCGGCGAGCCAGTCCCGAAGCGGCAGTTGGCGCCAGCCGAGGTTGGCGGCCAGCACCGAGGTCCCCGCGGTCTCGTCGACGATGCCGGGCACCGCGATGCCCGCCGCTGCCGGAGCGTGCCGGTCGGCCAGCTCACGAGCCGCCGCCAGCACCGTCTCCAGCACCGCGTCCGGGCCGCGCTCGGCACCGGTGAACCAGCGGTCGCTCTCGTGCAGGATGCCGTCCTCGCCGGCCGCGCCGCCCTTGATGTAGGTGCCACCGACATCGAGGGCGATCACTCCGGTCACGGCTGGGCCAGCACGATCGAGCGGGTCAGGTTGCGCGGCCGGTCGGGGTCCAGACCGCCGGCCTCGGCCAGCTCCACGGCCAGGCGCTGGGCGCGCACCAGGTCCGCCAGCGGGTCCAGGTCGGTCACGGAGGTCACCGCGCCGATGCCCTGGACCTGCTCCAGCAGCCCGGCCGGCGGCTCGCCGAAGAACCACACCACCCGGCCCGGGGCGGCGATGCTGACCGGACCGTGCCGGTACTCCATCGCCGGGTAGGACTCGGTCCAGGCACCGGAGGCCTCGCGGAGCTTGAGCGCCGCCTCGTTGGCCAGACCGACCGTCCAGCCGGTCCCGACGAAGGTGAACTGGCCCGCGCCGACGGCCCCTTCGGGCAGGGGCTCGGCCAGCGCCCGCGCCGCCTGCTCGGGCAGGTCCGCCGGGGCCAGGCCCAGGTGGCCGCGCAGCAGCGCCAGCGCCGTGGTGGCGAAACGGGTCTGCACCACCGACTTCTCGTCCGCGAACTCCAGGTCCACCACGGCGTTCGCCGCCGTGCGGATCGGCGTGTCGAGATCACCGGTCAGCGCCACGCTCGGAATGTGCCCGGCACGAGCGAGGGCGGCGAGCACCTCGGTCGTCGTCCCGGACCGGCTGATCGCGACCAGCCGGTCGTAGCCGCGCGCGGCCGGGAACTCCGAGGCCGCGAACGCGTCGGTCTCCCCCAGCCCGGCCGCCTCACGCAACGACGCGTACGCCTGCGCGATGTACAGCGAGGTGCCGCAGCCGATCACGGCCACCCGCTCGGCCTTCTCCGGGAGACCCGCGGGCTCCAGTTCCAGGGCCCGGCGCCAGCACTCCGGCTGACTGGCGATCTCCTGCTCGACGTGGCTCATTCAGGGCTCTCCTCGGTAGGGGCTCGGGGCGGCACTCGGGCATCGGCCCGCCCCGGGCGTCCGCTCAGGACTGCAAGCGAATGCTTGAAACTGATCTATTCATAGCTCAATACGTCATCTATGAGCAATACTGGTCACCGGAAGCGTCAGCCCGCCGCTCACCGGTGATCGGCAGCGATGGGCTCGTGTTCGAAACATCCGAGGTGAGGGAGTGATGATGGGCCCGCACGAGCGGTGGTCCCGCCTGCTCGAGATCCTGGGCGACCGGGGCCGGATCGACGTGGCGACGGCGGCCGAGCTGCTGAACGTCTCCGCGGCCACCGTGCGACGGGACATGGACGAGCTCGCCCGCCAGCAGGTCCTGACCCGCACGCGTGGTGGCGCGGTGCTGAGCGGAGTCGCGTACGATCTGCCGCTCCGCTACAAGACCGCGCGCCAGGCCGGCGAGAAGCAGCGCATCGCCAAAGCCGCCGCCGCACTCGTCCCGTCCGGCTCGGTGGTCGGCATCAACGGCGGCACCACCACCTCCGAGGTGGCCCGCGAGCTCGCCGTCCGCACCGATCTGGCCGGGTACGGCGGCCAGACGGCACTGACCGTCGTCACCAACGCGATCAACATCGCCAACGAGCTGGCGGTGCGCCCGTACGTGAAGACCGTGGTCACGGGCGGCGTGGCACGGCCCCAGTCCTATGAGCTGATCGGCCCGTTGGCGACCATGATGTTGCAGGCGATCTCACTGGACTGCGTGATCCTCGGCGTCAACGCCGTCGACCCCCGGTTCGGCGCGGCCACCCACGACGAGAGCGAGGCGAACGCCAACCGCGCGATGGCCGAACGGGCGGAGCGGGTGATCGTGGTGGCCGACTCCACCAAGCTGGGCCGGCGCGCGTTCGCGCGGGTCTGCGACACGGACGCGATCGCCGTGCTGGTCACCGACGCCGAGGCGCCGGACGAGCTCGTCGAGCGCTTCGCCGCCCGCGGGGTGGACGTCCACTGCGTCTGACGGCCGGGTCCGCGGCGGGGTGGGCCGTGCGGGTGGGGTCCGCCGAACCCGCCCGCACGGCCGGAACCACGTCGTCCGTCAAGCCCCTGGCGGGGTGTTGAACGGTGCGGCCCAGGTCTGGTTGGTCTGGATCGCGTTCGGTGCCGCGCCGCAGGGGTACAGGTCGACGGGGGTGCCGGACGCCGTCGTGGTGCCGCCGTAGACGTCCAGGCAGGAGCTGGTTCCGGCGAGCTTCAGGTTGCCGTCACGGTTGTAGGTCCAGCTCTGCCGGCCAGGGGCCGAGCCGCAGGCCGCGACGCCGACCCACTGGCCCTGCTTCCCGTTGAGCGCCCCGGTGGTGCTGCCGCTCTGTGCGGTCAGGCAGAGGTTGGCGGCGCCCGCCTGGAGGAGCCGGACGGAGCCGTCGGCGTTCAGCTGCCACTGCTGGTTGCCGTTGCCCGTGCAGGGGTAGACGTCGACCGGGTTGCCCGCGGTGGTGCCGGAGGCGTAGTTGTCCAGGCAGAGCGACGCCTTGCCCCAGTCGTCACGCGAGACGGTGATCTGGCCGCGCGGGGTGACGGTGGCACCGCTGGGCGGAGTGATCTTGAACATCGCGCTGTCGTGCGGGCCGACGGTGAGCCCGACGGTTCCGGCCGAGGTGCTGGTGCGGTGCGCCCACAGGTCGCGGACGGTGTACCGGCCGCCGGTGGTGTTGAAGCCCAGGGAGTTCAGGTTCACCGTGTAATCGGCGCTCGAAGCGCCCTTGTTGAGCACCACGACCGCGCGGCTGCCGTCCGCGAGCGGCTTGACCACGACGTCGATGCCGCTGTCCGCGGCCGGTGTGCCGTCCGCGTTCGCGCCGCCACCGGCCACCCGGTAGCCGCCGGCACCCAGCGGGTCCTGGTCGACGGCGATGACCTCGGAGTTGCCGAGGATGCCGATCGACGCCTTCAGGTGCGGGGCCTCGGCCGGGTGGGCGGCGAGGTAGGCGGGCTCGAACTTGCGGGCGTCGGTGGAGATCACCAGCGGTGCCGCCAGCGCGGAGAACAGCGACATCTGGCTGCGCTCCTCGGCGGTGGTCATGCCGTTGTCGCCGATCATCAGCATGTCGGCGTCGTTCCAGTTGCCCGGGCCCTGGTAGCGGCTCATCTCGACGCCGTAGTCGAAGCTCTGGTAGGCGCCGATGTTGTAGCCGCCGGGTCGGATCTGCTGGTTCCACGGATTCAAGCCGTCGCCGTAGTTCCAGATGTCCGGACCGACCCGCCACAACTGGCCGAGCGAGCGCACCCACTCCATCTCGGCGAACTTGGCCGGGCCGTTGCCGTAGCCGGCCGGGGCGGAGATGTCGAACATCACGTTCGGCGTCGGCCTGCCCGCCTGGTTGGCGTTCGCCACGGCCGTGGCGAGGTCACCGGACATCCGGGTGTCCAGCGTCCGGACCGGCTCCTGCTGGCCGCAGTTGTCGTACTTGAGCTCGTCGACGCCCCAGTAGACGAAGGAGTCGGCGTCGTTCTGCTCGTGGTACTCGCTGCCGTTGGGCAGGTTGGGCGCGGTCGGCGGGTACGTGGAGCAGGTGTGGGTGCCGGAGGTCTCGTAGATGCCGAACTTGGCGCCGAGACTGTGCAGGTAGTTCCCGTAGCCCGTCAGCTCGTAGTCGAAGCCGGGCTGCTGGGCGGTGTTGCGGACGTCGGTGGCGCCGCCCCAGTTGAGCGCGCCGTGCAGGTAACCGGCGCTGTTGCGGTACATCCAGCAGTCGTCGACGGTGACGGTCTTGTAGCCGGCCCCGATCAGGCCGGTGTCGGAGAGCGCCTTGGCGTTGTCCTCCATGTACTGCTGGAACGAGTACGTCGACGGGGCGGAGCCGTCGAGCGGGGCCTGCGGCGTGCACTGGGCGCGGGTCCAGTTGTTGAAGCCCATCGGGGGCAGCGCACCGATCGGGCCGTTGGGCGCGGCCGACGCGGTGTAGTTGGCGGACGGCGCGCCGACACCGTCGTTGGCGGCTGCGGGCGTGGCGCCGAGCGCGGCGCCCGCCAGGACGGCGGTCGCCGCGACGAGCGACATGGCCTTGTGCGACGACAGGGATTGTCTGGTCACAGGTGGGGGTTCCTTCCACTCTGACTGAAGATGCTCTGATGTTTGGTGAATCAAGCAGCTTCAGTCACGTGCGGAGCAGCTTCGGGCGGCCAAGCAGCGCGCGTCAAGATGCGGACCCGGCCCTCACACCGCCCACGTCTCGACTGCAACGCTTCGGTAACACGCCTGGCCTGCCAGGATGCCGACGGTGCACACTCTGGTGAAACCGATGCGCGATATTGACGAAATATCGACCAAAAATCGCATCTTCGCGCAAAACGCACCATCCCCCACCAGGGCCTCCTCGGGGTCGGCCCCAGCTGCAAAGGCGGTATCAGAGATGAAGCGGCGTCTTCTCACCCTGTCGGCGGCCACCGTGGCCGGAACGCTCGCCCTGTCGGGGTGCAGCAAGGGGTCGAACTCCGGCTCGACCTCCGCCGACGGCGTCACCACGATCAAGTTCGTCGCGGCCGACTACGGCTCCAACGGACAGAACCCGAGTCAGGCGTACTGGCAGGGCGTGATCTCCGCCTTCGAGCAGCAGAACCCGAAGATCAAGGTCGACCTCCAGGTCATCAACTGGAACGACCTCGACACCCAGGTCAAGACGATGGTGCAGAACGGCAACCAGCCGGACATCCTGCAGACCGGCGGCTACGCCGACTTCGCCAAGAACGGCCAGCTCTACCCCGCCCAGGACGTCCTCTCCAGCAGCACCGCAGGCGACTTCGTCCCCTCGATGGCGCACGCCGGCGAACAGGACGGCACCCAGTACGGCATACCGTTCGTCTCCAGCGCCCGGATGTTCCTGATCAACAACGCGCTCTTCAAGAAGGCCGGCCTCGACCCGGCCAACCCGCCCAGGACCTGGGCCGACCTCACCGCCGCCGCCACCGCGCTGAAGAACGCCGGCGTCGAGATCCCGCTCGGTGTGCCGCTGGGCAAGGAGGAGGCCCAGGGCGAGTCGTTCATCTGGATGCTGGAGAACCACGGCGGCTACCAGGACGACAAGGGCAAGTACACCATCAACTCGCAGGCCAACATCGACACCTTCACCCAACTCAAGAGCTGGGCGGACGCGGGCCTGACCGAGCAGAGCCCCGCCTCCGTCAACCGCACGGACCTCGCGAAGGACTTCGCGTCGGGCAAGGTCGGCATGCTCAACGGCATCCCCACCCAGCTGAACGATGTCAAGACCATGGACGTCACCTGGACTGCGATGCCCAGCAAGGACGGCACCGGCAAGGCCACGCTCGGCGTCGCCGACTGGGTGATGGCCTTCAAGAAGGGCGGCCACAAGGACCAGATCAAGGCCTTCCTCGACTTCGCCTACAGCAAGGACAACACGGTGAAGTTCGACAAGGAGTACAGCCTGATGCCGGTCACCCAGTCCGCGCTCACCGCGCTCCAGGCCGACCCGGACGAGAAGGCGCTGACGCCGTTCCTGCAGATCCTGCCCACCGCCACCTTCTACCCGCTCAGCGACCCGACCTGGCCCGCCGTCTCCGCGCAGGTCAAGACCCAGATCGGCAGCGCGGTCAGCGACCCGAAGAAGACCCTCGACGCACTCCAGCAGGCCGCCCAGCAGGCCGGCGAGTGACCGGCGCGACGGCGTAAGGAATCCACACCGTGTCATCTCGCAGCACCACAGACGGCCGGCCGGGTGCCCCCTCCCGGCCGGCCGCGCCGAAGGCGGGCCCCCCGGCCGCACCCGCGGGCCCGCCTGCCAGGCGCCGTTCCCTCTTCTCCCGACTCGGGGCACTGCCCTGGCTGGCCCCGGCCGTCGTGCTCATCCTGGGCGTGGTCGTGTGGCCCGTCATCGAAATGGTCAGCACCTCGCTGCGCAAGATCGACACCACGGGCACGGACCACGGCCCGGCCGGACTGGTCAAGTACCACAAGCTCTTCAGTGACCCCCGGCTGCCCGGAGTCCTCACCTGGACCGCCGTGTGGACGGTCGCCGTCGTCGGCCTGACCATGCTGATCTCGCTCGCCCTGGCCCAGCTGTTCAACCAGAACTTCCCCGGCCGCCGAGTCACCCGCTGGGCGCTCATCGCCCCCTGGGCCGCCTCCGTGCTGATGACCGCGATCGGCTTCCGCTGGATGCTCGACCAGGTCGCAGGCGTGTTCAACCGGCTGCTGCTCGACCTCGGCCTGATCGACCACCCCCAGGCCTGGCTGGGAGACGCCGCCCACGCCAAGCCCTGGCTGGTCCTCGTCGCCGTCTTCGTCTCGCTGCCGTTCACCACCTACACCCTGCTCGCCGGCCTCCAGACCGTCCCCGCCGAGGTCTACGAGGCCGCCCGGGTCGACGGCGCCACCCCCTGGCAGACCTACCGCAAGATCACCCTGCCGCTGCTGCGCCCCGCCTTCCTGGTCGGCCTGGTGATCAACCTGATCAACGTCTTCAACTCCTTCCCGGTCATCTGGGGCATGACCCAGGGCGGCCCCAACGCCGACACCGCCACCACCACCGTGTTCATGTACATGCTGCGCGGCTACGACGTCGCCGAGTCCGCCGCCATGTCCGTGGTCAACTTCGCCGTCGTGATCCTCATGGTGATCGTCTTCCTCAGGGTCAGCCGCTGGAACGGGGAGGAGAGCTGATGACCACCCTTCAGTTGCCGCCGACGGCCCGCCGTCCGCGCGCCCGCACCGTCCTGTTCACCACGCTGGCCTGGGCGCTCGCCGCGCTCTTCCTGCTGCCGTACGTCGAGATGCTGATCACCGGCGGACGTCCCGCCGACCAGCTGCGCGACAACTCCTACCTGCCGACGCACTTCGACTGGTCCTCGTTCACCAAGGTCTGGACCGACACCACGCTCGGCCAGAACCTCCAGATCACCCTGCTGGTGGCGGGCGGCTCGACACTCCTGGTGCTGTTGGTCGCCCTGCCCGCCGCGTACTACACCGCCCGGGTCCGCTTCCGCGGCCGCAAGGCGTTCCTGCTGCTCGTGCTGGTCACGCAGATGTTCCAGCCCACCGCCCTCCAGGTCGGCCTCTACCGCGAGTTCTACGCGCTCGACCTGCTGGACACCCCCATCGTCCTGGTGCTCGCGAACGCCGCGTTCAACCTGGCCTTCGCGATCTGGATCCTCAGCGCCTACATCGGCTCCATCCCGATGGAGCTGGAGGAAGCCGCGATGATCGACGGCAACAGCCGGATCGGCGCGCTGTTCCGCGTCACCCTGCCGCTCGCTCTGCCGGGCGTGGTCACCGCCGTGATCTTCACCTTCATCTCGGCCTGGAACGAGTTCATCATGGGCCTGACCCTGACCAACTCGCCCGACCGGCAACCGCTCACCGTCGGCATCAACAACATGATCGGCGCCTACAGCGTGCAGTGGAACTACGTGTTCGCCGCCTCGCTGGTGGCCATCGTGCCGGTCGTCGTGCTCTTCGCGGTGATCGAACGCCACGTCGTGTCCGGACTCACCGCCGGCTCCGTCAAGTAGCCCTGCCCGGCAGCCGCAGCGGCTGCCGCCGGACATCCGGGGGTCCGCGCCGCGCCCCGGGTGTCCGGTGACACATCCTCGCCGTCGAACGGGCCGGACGTGGGTTTCTGTTAGAACTTGTTGACTATTGCTCATCTCGTCTCCATATTGAGCAGCACCAAACAGAAACCCCCACCGTCCCCCCTGGAGTCCCCCCATGGGTCGCAGACGCCTGTCGTCAACATGCCGCACCGCCTTGAGCGCAGCCCTGGCGCTGCTGGGCGCGCTCGGCGGCCTGGCCACGCCACCGGTCGCCCAGGCCGCCCCTGCCACGCCCACCACGGCCATCACCGTCGACGGCACCAAACCGGGCCTCGCCTTCGACGGCGTCGGCGCCATCTCCGGCGGCGGCGGCAACTCCCGCCTGCTGGTCGACTATCCGGAGCCACAGCGCAGCCAGCTGCTCGACTACCTGTTCAAACCCGGCTACGGCGCCTCACTGCAGGTGCTGAAGCTGGAGATCGGCGGCGACACCAACTCCACCGACGGCGCCGAGCCCAGCATCGAGCACACCGCCGGCACCGTCGACTGCAACCAGGGCTACGAGTGGTGGCTGGCCGAGCAGGCCAAGGCCCGCAACCCCGACATCAAGTTCTACGGCCTCTCCTGGGGCGCCCCCGGCTGGATCGACCACGGCTCCGGCGACTTCTGGTCCCAGGACACCATCAACTACCTGATGGACTGGATGGGTTGTGCCACCCAGCACCACCTGACCGTCGACTACCTCGGCGGGTGGAACGAGCGCGGCTTCGACAAGACCTGGTACGAGAACCTCAAGAGCACCCTGGTGGCGAAGGGCTACCGCACCAAGGTCGTCGCCGCCGACGACGGCTGGAACGTGGCCGACGCCATGGCCACCGACCCGGCGTTCAAGAACGCGGTCGACATCGTCGGCGTCCACTACCCGTGCGGCTACCTCGGCGCCTTCAACTCCTGCCCCAGCACCACGAACGCCCAGTCCCTGGGCAAGCCGCTGTGGGCGAGCGAGAACGGCTCCGAGGACGCCAACGGGGGCGCGGCGTCGGTGGCGCGCGCGATCAACCGCGACTACCTCGACGGCAAGATGACCTCCTTCATCAACTGGCCGGTCATCGCCGCGCTCTACCCCAACCTGTACTTCTCCACCGACGGCATGTCGATCGCCAACCAGCCCTGGTCCGGCAACTACACCATCGGCAAGACCACCTGGGTCACCGCGCACACCACCCAGTTCGCCAAGCCGGGCTGGCGCTACATCGACTCCGCCGGCGGCTACCTCGGCGGCGCGCGCGCCAACGGCAGCTACGTCACGCTGAAGTCGCCGAACGGCGACGACTACAGCACCGTCATCGAGACCATGGACGCCACCGCCGCCCAGACCGCGAGCTTCACCGTCACCGGCGGCCTGTCCACCGGCCGGGTCCACGTCTGGGACACCGACCTCAACTCCACCGACCCGGCCGGCTGGTTCGTCCACACCCAGGACCTCACCCCGGCCCACGGCACCTACACCCTCACCCTCCGGCCCGGCCACGTCTACACGGTGACCACCACCACCGGCCAGGGCAAGGGCACCGCCGCCGCGCCGGCCGCCGCCCCGCTCGAGCTGCCCTACAAGGACGGCTTCGAGACCCCGGCCACCACCACCTCCCCGAAGTACTTCACCGACATGAACGGCGCCTTCCAGACCGTCCCCTGCGGCGGCGGACGCACGGGCACCTGCCTGCGCCAGATGGCCCCGACCACGCCGATCCGCTGGACCGACGAGCCCTACAACGCCCCGTACACGATGATGGGCGACGGCAGCTGGTCCAACTACACCGTCACCGCCGACACCCTCTTCGAGCGGTCCAGCACCGTCGAACTGCTCGGCCGGGTCAACCAGCAGGGCCGCAACGACAACGGCCTCAACGCCTACCACCTGCGGGTCAGCGACACCGGCGCCTGGTCCATCGACAAGAGCGACACCAGCTGGAACTTCACCACCCTCGCCAGCGGCACCATCACCGCGCCGGGCACCGGCAGCTGGCACACCGTCGCGCTGTCGATGCAGGACACCACGCTCACCGCGAGCATCGACGGCCGCACCGTGGGCAGCGCCACCGACGCCGGCTTCACCAACGGCCAGGCCGGCCTCGGCGTGACCGGCTACCAGACCGACCAGTTCGACAACTTCGCCCTCACCCCCGGAACCCCTTCCACCCACACCGGACCGATCACCTCCGCCCTGCCCGGCAAGTGCGTCGACGACAACGCCGATTCCGGCGTCAGCGGCACCGCGGTGCAGCTCTGGGACTGCAACGGCGGCGCCGCGCAGACCTGGACCTGGTCCAACGGCACCCTCACCCACAACGGCAAGTGCCTCGACGTCACCGGCCAGGGCACGGTCAACGGCACCCCGGTCGAGCTCTGGGACTGCAACGGCGGCACCAACCAGCAGTGGACGCCCCAGCCCGACGGCACCCTGAAGAGCACCCAGTCCGGCCGCTGCCTCGACGACCCGGCCGCCGTCCTCACCAACGGCACCCGGCTGGAGATCTGGGACTGCCACAGCGCCACCAACCAGCAGTGGAAGCTGCCCTAGCACCACCAGATCCGACGCGACCCGGCGTGCCCACTCCGGCACACCCTCGCCGGCGGAGCGGCAGGACGTCATACGGTCCACCCGCACAGGCCCTGCCGCCTGCCGGCTGTCCCCACCCCCACTCCCCCCACAGGTGGCTTCCGAGGTCACCGGACAGGAGCTCCCCCGATGAGCCGGCCTCCTCGCGCACCGCGCAGAGGGATCACCGCACTCGCTGCCCTTTGTCTGGGCACAGCCACCGCCCTCGCGGCCACACCGGCGCCGACCGCCTCGGCGGCCGCGGCGCAGACCATCACCATCGACGGCACCGCGTCGGGGCGCACGTTCGACGGACTCGGTGCGATCAGCGGCGGCGGGGCCACCTCGCGGCTGCTGGTCGACTACCCCGAGCCCCAGCGCAGTCAGGTGCTGGACTACCTCTTCAAGCCCGGCTACGGCGCCGCGCTGCAGACGCTGAAGGTGGAGATCGGCGGCGACGCCAACTCCAGTGACGGCCCCGAGCCCTCCCACATGCGCAGCGCCACCGACCTCGACTGCGACCGGGGCTACGAGTGGTGGCTCATGGAGCAGGCTCAGGCCCGCAACCCCGCCATCAAGTTCTACGGTCTCGAGTGGGCCGCGCCGGGCTGGCTGAACGGCGGCATCTGGTCGCAGGACAACATCGACTACATCCAGTCCTGGCTGGGGTGTGCCAAGAGCCACGGGCTCAACGTCGGCTACCTCGGCGGTTGGAACGAGCGCGGTTACGACAAGACCTGGTTCGAGAACCTGCGTACCTCCCTGGACCAGCACGGCTACAAGGGCACCACGCTGGTGGCCTCCGACAACGACGACGAGAACTGGTCGGTGGCCACCGACATGGCGAGCGACCCCGCCTTCGCCAAGGCCGTCGGTGTGATCGGCCTGCACGGCACCTGCTGGCACTCGACCCCGGCCTACACCGGCTGCCCCGGCAGCAGCACCGCGATCGGGCTGAACAAGCCGCTCTGGGCCTCCGAGGACGACAACGACAGCGACGCCCCCAACCCGAGCGCCCTGGCCCGGAACATCAACCGCGAGTACGTCGACGCCAGGATGACCTCCGACATCAAGTGGGCGCTGGTCAGCTCCTGGCCCTCGGAACTGCCGTTCGCAGGCTCGGGGTTGATGGGCGCCGACCAGCCCTGGACCGGAAACTACACGGTGGGCCGCGACATCTGGGTGATGGCGCACACCACCCAGTTCGCCAAGCCGGGCTCGCACTATCTGGACGGCGCCAGCGGCTACCTGACCGGAACCGGCGCCAACGGTGACCCGCACAGCGGGAGCTACGTCACGCTCAAGTCCGGCCACGACTACAGCACCGTCGTCGAGACCACCGACGCCACCGCCGCCCAGACCGTCGACCTCAAGGTCGCCGGCGGCCTGTCCACCGGCACGGTGCACGTCTGGGCCACTGACATGAACTCCACCGACCCGGCCAGGTGGTTCGTGCACACCCAGGACGTCACACCGGTCCACGGCGGCTACTCGCTGACCCTGCAACCCGGCTACGTCTACACCCTGACCACCACCACCGGCCAGGGCAAGGGCGCCGCCACCCCGCCCGCGGCCGCGACCTTCCCGCTGCCCTACAAGGCCGACCTCAGCGGCTACCCCGCCGGCGCCACCGCGCGCTACTTCCACGACTGGGCCGGCGCCTTCGAGACCGCGCCCTGCCCAGCCGGGACGACCACCCCGATGTGCCTGCGCCAGGTCATCACCCAGGCGGCCGTCCCGTGGCACCCCGACATGAACTACACCCCGGCGACATTGATGGGCGACCCGTCCTGGACCCACTACCAGGCGAGCACCGACGTCGACCTCGAACAGGCCGGCACCTCCGCCGAGTTGCTCGGCCGGATCGACCACGTCGACCACGACCGCTCGGCATACCACCTGAAGATCGACGACACCGGAGCCTGGAGCCTGTTCACCGAGAACCGCTCCGCCGCCGTCACCGTCCTGGCCGGCGGCCGCTACTCCGGGGCGGGCGCCGGCACCTGGCACAACCTCACGCTGGCCATGCAGGGCCAGACCATCACCGCGTCCATCGACCACACCCAGGTCGCCTCGGTCGCCGACGCCAGCCACGGCACCGGGCAGATGGGCCTGGCCGTCGACGGCTTCCAGCACGCGGACTTCGCCAACACCACGGTCGCCCCACTCGCCGCACCCGCCCAGCAGCTGGTGCGCAGCGTGAACAGCGGCGAGTGCCTGGACGTGGCCGGGGCGTCCACCGCCGACGGCGCCGCGGTCGACCAGTGGCCGTGCGGGGCCGGCAGGACCAACCAGGAATGGACCGTCGTTCCCGTCCCCGGGACGAACACCGTCCAGCTGGTGTCGGTGAACAGCAAGGAGTGCCTCGACGTCGTCGGAGCCTCGACGACCGACGGGGCGTCGGTCGACCAGTGGCCCTGCGGTCCCGGCAAGACCAACCAGGAATGGACCGTCTCGTAACACCCGCAAGGCTCGGGGCCATCGAGACCCGAGCGCCGTGGTGGCCCGAGGCGGCGGCGAGGTCGAGCGGCACATTCCGGCCGGCCGATCGTGGACCCACCGAGGTGGGCGGCCCGGGGAAGCCCGGGGCCGCCCACCTGTGGAGAGGTGGCTCGGTGTGCGGCCTTTCACGAACGCCGTCGACTGGACACGCCCCCGGCGTCAGCCCTTCGCGACGGCCTTCGCCCAGCCCACGGCGACCGTCTGCTGCGCCTTCTCGGTCTGCGCGTCCGTCGGGAACTCGGGCGTTCCCTCGACCGTCGGCAGCCTTGCGGCGGCGGCCTCGTCAAGGGTGCCGTCGTTCTTCATCGCGTCGAGCAGCACCGGGCGGGCGTAGCCGTCGAGCCGGAGGTTCTGGCCCTCGGTGCTGAAGAGGTACTCCTGCCACAGGCGGGCGGCCGCCGGGTGTGGGGCGTTCTTGTTGATCGCCTCCGCGTAGTACTGGGAGAAGCTGCCGTCGAAGGGGATCGAGACCTGCCAGTTGACGCCTTGGCCGCGGAGCTGGCCGGTGTAGTTGAGGTTGACGAAGTCCCAGTTGATGCTGATGGGCGTCTGGCCGCTCGCGACCGTGGCCGAGGTGGCATCGACCGGGATGAGGTTGCCCGCCCGTTTGAGCTTGGCGAAGAAGTCGAGGCCGGGCTGGATGTTGTCGAACGATCCGCCGTTCGCCAGGGCCGCCGCGTACACGCTGGCGAATCCGGTCCCGGAGCGGGTGGGGTCGCCCTCGAGCGCGACCTTGCCCCGGTAGGCGGGTTTCAGCAGATCGGCGAAGGTCTGGGGGCAGACCCCGACGCGGTTCGCGTCGCAGCCGATGGAGATGTAGCCCCCGTAGTTGTTGGACCAACGGCCCTGCGGGTCCTTCTGATTGCTCGGGATCGAGCTGAACTGGGCGACCTTGTACGGCGCGAGCAGGTTCTGCCGGCCTGCTGCCCGGGCGAACGTGTCCCCCACGTCGATGACGTCGGGGGCGCTCTGCCGTGTCCCGTTCTTGATGGCGTCGAGCTCGTCCTGGCTGTGGCCCAGAGGATTGTCGACCGTGATCGTGATCCCGTACTTCTTCTCGAAGCCGTCGATCAGGCCGCCGTAGTCGGCCCAGTCACGGGGGAGCGCGATCGCTCTGAGCGTGCCCTCCTTCTTCGCCGCGGCGGTCAGTGCGTCCATGCCGCCCACGTCCTGCGCGGAGGTGGCCACCGACGGGTTCTTGGGTGCGGCGGGCGGTGTGTGGCCGCACGCGCCCAGGCCGACGGCCAGGAGGACCAGCCAGCCGGAGACGGTCGCCGCTCGGGCACGAGATGCGGTCACGATGACTCCAGACGTCCTTCGGTGGTCACGGGCGGGATCCCGCCGGGACCTTCCACTGCCGGGGTGGCGCTCGCGCGGAGGTGCTGTTCGGCCCAGATGACCTTGCCGTTGGGGGTGTAGCGGGTGCCCCAGCGCTCGGAGAGCTGGGCCACCAGGAACAGCCCGCGCCCGCCCTCGTCGGTGCTGGCCGCGTACCGCAGGTGCGGGGAGGTGCTGCTGCCGTCGGAGACCTCGCAGATGAGTGCGCGGTCACGGATTAGCCGGAACCGGATCGGACCGATGCCGTACCGGATGGCGTTGGTGACCAGCTCGCTGACGATCAGTTCGGTGGCGAAGGACATCTCGTCCAGCCCCCACTCGGTGAGCCGTTCCGCGACGCCGGCCCGGACCCGGGCGACGGCGGCCGGGTCGGCCGGGACGTCCCAGGAGGCGACCCGGTCGGCGGGCAGCGCCCTGGTCCGGGCGACCAGCAGGGCGATGTCGTCGGTCGGGTTGGCCGGCAGCAGGGCGTTCAGCACCGCCTCGCAGGTGTCGTCGGGGCTGCGGTCGCCCTGGCCGAGGGTGGAGCGCAGCAGTTCGAGGCCGACGTCGATGTCCCGGGAGCGGTCCTCGACCAGCCCGTCGGTGTAGAAGACCAGCCGGGTGCCCTCCCGCAGCCGTAGTTCGGCGCTCTCGAACGGCAGGCCGACCAGGCCGAGCGGCGGCCCGGCGGGCAATTCGGGGAACTCCACCGAGCCGTCCGGGTGGACCAGGGCCGGCAGCAGGTGCCCGGCCCGGGCCATGGTGCAGCGCAGGGTGACCGGGTCGTAGACGGCGTACAGGCAGGTCGCGCCGGTGATGGCGTCGTCGTCCTTGGCCGCCCGGTCCTGGTCGATCTGGTTGACCAGGTCGTCCAGGTGGCCGAGCAGTTCGTCCGGGGGCAGGTCGAGGGAGGAGAAGTTGTGCACGGCGGTGCGCAGCTGGCCCATGGTGGCGGCGGCGTGCAGGCCGTGGCCGACCACGTCGCCCACCACCAGGGCGACCCGGGCGCCGGGCAGCGGGATCACGTCGAACCAGTCGCCGCCCACGCCGGCCTCGGCGGGCAGGTAGCGGTAGGCGACGTCCAGGGCGCTCTGCTGGGGCAGTCCGCCGGGTAGCAGGCTGTGCTGGAGGGTGACGGCCATCCGGTGCTCGCGGGTGTACCGGCGGGCGTTGTCGATGCAGACCGCGGCCCGGGCGACCAACTCCTCGGCCAGCGAGAGGTCGTCCTCGTCGAAGGGCTTCGGTGAGGCCGCGCGCCAGAAGACGGCCACGCCGAGGATCTGGCCCCGGGCGAGCAGCGGCACGCTCAGCAGCGAGTGGATGCCGTGCTCGACCGTGCGCCGGGCCCGGTCCGGGACGTCGTCGTGCCAGACGGCGGAGTTGGTCAGATCCGCCTCGAGCACGGACTGGCCGTGCTGCAGGCTGCGGCCGAGCAGGGCGGTGGGAACGACCGGAACGGTCGCACCGACGGCACGGAACGGCGTGTCCTGGTGGACGCCGCTCAGCCCGGCGCGCCGCAGGTGGAGGATCCGGGTGCCGGTGGGCTCGTCGCCGTGCAGGACGGGCTCCGCGAGGTCGACGGTGACGTGGTCGGCGAAGCTCGGGACGGCCGCCTCGGCGAGTTCCTGGGCGGAGCGCACCACGTCGAGTGTGGTGCCGATCGTCCTGCTGGCTTCGTACAGCACCTTGAGGCGCTCGTTGGCCGCCTCGGCCTTGTCGGACAGGGCGCGCAGCTCGGTGGAGTCGCGCAGGGTCGCGACCCGCCCGGGTGGTCCCCCGTCGCGGTCGGTGGCCCGGGTGTTCACCGAGAGCAGGGGGTCGCCGGAGCCGACCACGGCGTCGGTGACCACGCGCCCCGAGGCCAGCAGCTCGGCGACCGGGTGGCCCAGGCCCAGCTCGGTGATCGGACGGCCTTCGCAGTCGGCGGGCAGGCCGAGCAACCGGGAGGCCTCGTCGTTGGCCAGCAGCAGGCGGCCGTCCTCGCCGAGGATCAGCACGCCCTCCCGGACGGCGTGCAGCACGGCGTCGTGGTGCTCGTACATCCTGGTCATCTCGGCCGGGCCCAGGCCGTGGGTCTGCCGCTGCAGCCGGCGGCTCACCAGGCTCGCCCCGCACGCGCCGATGGCGAGAGCCACCGTGGCACCGCCGAACAGGACCGGCAGCTGCTGGTTCACCTTGTGCCGCACCTTCTCGACCGTGACCGGGGAGGAGACGATGGCGACGACGGAGCCGTCGGCGGCCTTGACGGGTACCGCCGAGATCACGGAGAGGCCCAGCGATCCGTGGAAGGTCATGGTGAAGGGCTTGCCGGTCGCCGCCTGCGCGTAGGGGCCGATGACGTGCTTCCCGATCTGGTTCGGGTCGCTGTGGGTGAGCGTGATCCCGTCCAACCCGTAGACGATGATGGCATCCACGCCGGCGGCCTTCCGGGCCGCCTCGGCGGACGGCTGCAGGGCCGCGGTCGGGTCGGGGCCGCTCAGTGCCGTCAGGATCCCCGGAGAGTGCGCGAACGCCTGCGCCGCGGCGAGCGTCCGGCTCTGGGCATCCGCCGTGGCGTCGCGCCGGGCCCCGACCACGAGAGTCACCAGCGTGGCGACGACGATCAGCAGCATCACCACCAGTTGCAGGAGGAACACCGGGCCGGTGAGGCTGCGCAGGCTCAGCAGGCCCTTGAACAGCCGCCTCGGCCTTCCCGCACGCGGCCGACCGTGTTCTTGGCGTCCTTGCCCGCTGCGCCTCGGGCGGGAAAGCCGCTCGGGCACATCAGGACTTCTCCGCAGGTCGACCAAACCGGTCCCAGCCTTGCTCCGGAACAATGGGGACAAATCCCATTGTCAACGCCAAACGGATCGGGCTCGACCGCCGGTCCGCGTTCCGAACGGATCGGCGGCGGGTCGGCCCGGATGAGCGGGCGGGTCGGTGCAGGTGAGAGGCGGAGTGCCGACCCGTGGGGCGCCCCATGGCGCGGGCCGGACACTTCCGGATCACCATCGCTCCGGCCCGCGCCCTGCGAATCGAGGCGGACCTGTGCGTGACCGGACCTGAGCGTCCGGTGTTCACCGCACCGGTTCGGCGCGTCGGCCGATCCCGCCGCCGAGCTCGCACCTGGTGCGGCGGTGTCCCACCGGTACCGGTCGAGCCGGCCTGCCACGGCTCGGCAGAACCTCGGCTACGGCAGGTCGCACACACAGCCCTACGAGCGACCGGCGCCGCGCCGGCGCCGGGGAACCGGTCCCGGAGCTGCCACGACGACCACTCCCGCCGGGACCGCCGAGACCTGATACAAGATCACGCACCGCTTACGGAAAACGAGTTACTGTGGTGCGTGATGGTCGGGGGAGGGCCTGAAATGCGAGTGGGCGTGTTGGGGCCGCTTGAGGTCGAGACGGGCGGCGGAGACCGCCTCGTCGTTGCCGCACCCAAGCAGCGCACCCTCCTGGCCTGCCTGGCACTGCGCGCCAACCTCACCGTCTCGACCGGTGCCCTGATGGAGGCGGTCTGGCCGGACCGCAAGCCGGTGAACGCCAAGCCGGCGATCCTCAACTACGTGGCCCGGCTGCGCCGGAACCTGCTGGAGGTCGCCGACCGTCTGCAGACCACGGCCGGCGGCTACCGGCTGGAGGTCCGCGACGACGCCGAGCTCGACCACCTGCACGCCGCGGCGCTGGAGACCCGGGCCCGGCAGGCGCTCCGCGATGAGGACTGGCGCTCCGGCGAGCGGCACGCGGACGCGGCCCTCGCCCTGTGGCGCGGTGAGCCCCTGGAGGACGTGCCGTGCGAACGCCTCCAGGCCGACTGGGTGCCCTCGTTCGACACGCTCCAGTTGCGTCTGGAGGAGCTCCGGCTGGACGCGCTGCTGAGCGGTACCCACTTCGACCGGGCCTTGCCGCGGCTGACGGACCTCACGGCCGCGCACCCGCTGCTGGAACCGATGTACGAACGCGCCATGGTGGCCCTGTACGGCACCGGGCGCCGCGCCGAGGCACTCAGCTGCTACGGCAGGGCCCGGCGGGCGCTGCGGGACGGAATCGGGGCCGACCCCTCGCAGTGCCTGCGGGAACTGCACGGACTGGTCCTGCGGGACGCCCCGCTGTCCGAGCTGATGGCGGTGTGGCACCGGGCGCGCGCCCTGACCCACCCCGGTGGCCGAGCCGTGGTCCGGGCCGAGGCCGCGGCGGCGACGCGGACCGGACGGGCGCCGTCCCGAGCGCGGGTTGCCGCGACGGCAACGGCCCGGGCCGCGACGGAGGCTGAAGCGGCGAGCGTCGCACCTTCGCGGGACGACCTGACGGACGCGGTGCAGGGCGACACGCCGGACGGCCGGTTCGTCGGGTTCCCGCTGTCGCAGCTGCCGCGCCCGCCGCGGCTGGTCGTCGGTCGTGAACAGGAGCTTCGGGAGCTCACCCGGCTGCTGGCCGCACCCGCACCGCCGCCGGAAGCGGCAGCCGCTCCGCGGGATGCCCGTGGCGGGTACGGCCGGCTCGCGACCGACGCGCTGGACCTCGGTGCCGGCGTGCGCGTCGCCACCGTGGTCGGGCCTGCCGGCGTCGGCAAGACGACCCTTGCCCTGGCCTGGGCACACAGCATCGCCGAGCGGTTTCCCGACGGGCAGATGTATCTGGACCTGAACGGCTTCACCGCCGAGGGCAGACCCGTCGCGACGGACGGCGCCGTCCGCGCGTTGCTCGACTTCCTGGGCGTCCCCGCAACCCGTCTTCCCGCCACGCCCGAGGGCCGGGTGGCGCTCTACCGGGGACTGATCGCGAACAAGCGGCTGCTGGTGGTCTTCGACAACGTGCGCGACGCGGCCCAGGTCCGGCCGCTGCTGCCGTCCGGCAAGGACTGCCGCGCGCTGGTGACCAGCCGAAGGTCGCTGGGCAGCCTGGTGGCACTGGAAGGCGCCGAGGCGCTGGTGCTGACCCCGCTCAGCGCGGACGCCGCGCACGAACTGCTCGTGCGCAGGCTCGGGACCCGGCGGACGTCCGGGCAGGGGCAGGCGATCGAGGTCATCGCGGAGCGCTGCGCGCACCTGCCGTTGGCGCTGTCCGTCGTGGCGGCGCGCGCCGCCGTGTCCGCGGCGCCGCTGTCCACGCTCGCCGACCAGTTGGACCGCGGCGCGCTCAACGCGCTGAGCGCCGGGGACGAGGCCAGCACCGTGCGCAGCGTGCTGTCCTGGTCGTACGTCGGGCTCACGGAGCCGGCCGCGCGCGTCTTCCGGTTCCTCGGCCTGCATCCGGGAACGGAGCTGACGGCGGCCGCGGCGGCGGCGCTCGCGGACCTCCCGCTGGCCGAAGCGGCGCCGCTGGTGGACGAGTTGGCGGCGATGAGTCTGCTGACCGAGAGCGCCCCCGGCCGGTACACGATGCACAGCCTGCTCCGGGCGTTCGCCGTCGAGCTGGTGGACGACGAGACCGACGCGCGCGAACAGCGGGCCGCGGGCCACCGGCTCTACGACTACTACCTGCGCTGGGCCCTGGTCGCCGACCGCAGGTGCAGCGCCCGGCCGACGGACGTCGAGCCCGACCACGTCCCGCTCCCCGCGGGCCTCAGGCCGACGGGTTTCGCCGACCGTGACACCGCCCTGGCCTGGCTGACCGACGAGCAGCAGGTGCTCTCCACCCTGATCGCCCAGGCGGCAGCGCGTGGCCTGAACTCCTACGCGTGGCGCCTGGCCGCCGCGCAGTCCTGCGGACTGGCGCTGCGCGGCGGCCAGCCCGAGGAGCTGCGGCAGGCGCGGGCCGCGTTGGCCGCCGCCAAACCCTTGGGCGATCTGACCGCGCAGGGCTACTGCTACCTGCTGATCGGCCGCACCCTGACCTCGGTCGGTGAGTATCAGACCGCCCGCTTCCAACTGGGGCGTGCCCTCCGGATGTTCCGCGCCGCGGGGGCCTCGGCGCATCTCGGCGAGGTCCACCGCGTCCTGGGCCAGTGCGCCGATCGCCGAGGTGACCACCGGGAGAGCGCCCGTGAAGCCCGGGAACCCCTCACGGCCGCCGGACACCCGGGCAGGCAGGACGACATCCGCTGAGCGCTCGACGAGCACGGCCGGCAGCGCGAACAGACACCGGATTCCGGCGATGCACCGGCGTTAGCGCCACGATATCGGGCGTGTCTAGCGTCAGAGGCACGAACGAGGAGGACTGTCGTGAATCACCTCAAAAGCCTTCGCGCCTTCATCGACGCCCTGGACGCGATCGGCGAACTCCAGCCGATCGACAAGGAGGTCGACTGGCGGCTCGAACTCGGCGCGGTGGCCCGTCGCACCTACGAACTGCGGGCCCCGGCCCCGCTCTTCAACTCCGTCACCGGCATCGAGAAGGGCTTCCGCGTGCTGTCGGCGCCCGGCGGGCTGTCCGCCCAGCCCGGCCTCGCCTACAGCCGCATCGCACTGGCCCTCGGCCTCCCGGCGGACGCCAAGGGTGCCGAGATCGTCACCGCGCTGGCCGACGCGCGGCAGCGCGAGCCGATCCCGCCGGTGGTGGTGGAACGGGCCGCCGCGCCCTGCAAACAGAACGTCATGACGGGCGACGCGATCGACCTGCTGAAGTTCCCCACCCCGCTGATCCACGACGGCGACGGCGGCCGCTACATCCAGTCCTTCGGGATGAACATCGCGAGGACGCCGGACGGGTCGTGGACCAACTGGTCGATCAACCGCATGATGCTGGTCGACCACAACCGCCTGGCCTGCCTGATCCCGCCGCCCCAGCACCTGGGGATGATCCGCGCGCAGTGGACCGAACAGGACGAGGACATGCCGGTCGCGGTCGCGCTCGGCGTCGAGCCCGGCCTGCCCTACGTCGGCGGCATGCCGCTGCCGGAAGGCGACGACGAGTCGCACTTCCTCGGCGCCTACTTCGGCGAGCCGCTGGAACTGGTGCCGGCCGAGACCGTGGACCTGCTGGTGCCCGCCACCGCCGAGATCGTCATCGAGGGCTACGTCTCCCGCACCGACCTGGTCGAGGAGGGCCCCATGGGCGAGTACCCGGGCTACCTGGACCGCGGCAGCCACTCCCCCAAGCCCGTGCTGCACGTCACCGCCGTGACCTACCGCGACGAGGCGATCCTGCCGGTCG
This sequence comes from Kitasatospora sp. NPDC058190, assembly GCF_042883685.1. NCBI lineage: Bacteria > Bacillati > Actinomycetota > Actinomycetes > Kitasatosporales > Streptomycetaceae > Kitasatospora > Kitasatospora sp. NPDC058190. The sequence continues at coordinate 1,821 of NZ_JBHVVI010000062.1, read as the reverse complement.
CCGTCGCCGGCGCGCCGGTCGAGGAGGACCACACCGGTTGGGGCCTGCCGCACGCGGCCGAGATGACGCACGTGCTGCGCGAGGCGGGGGTGCCGGTGTCGGCCTGCTGGGGCGTGCTGGAGTCGGCGGCGCACTGGTGGGTCGTCGCGCTGAAGCCGTCCTGGCACGAGGACTCCGGCCTGGACTCCAAGGACATGGCCCAGCGGGTCGGCGAGGTGGTGTTCGGCGCGGGCAAGCTCGCCTTCGGCGTGCCCAAACTGCTCCTGGTCGAGCACGACTTCGACATCGCCGATGCCGGTCAGATCATCTGGGCGTTCGCCAGCCGCTCGCACCCGGAGCACGGCGAGGCGCACTTCCCCGCCCAGCCGCAGAACATCATTCCGGTCTATCTCGACGAGCACGAGCGGCTGAGCTACCACGCCACCAAGGTCGTCTACAACTGCCTGCTCGCCGACCGCTTCCCGGCCGACCAGCGGCCGGTGGCCTCGGACTTCGCCCACAACTGGTCGCCGGAGCTCCAGCAGCACGTCCTGGACAACTGGGAGGCCTACGGTTTCAAGAGCGCGAAGGAGTGAGGCAGCCGTGCCGGTCTACCAGGTCAGCGCCCCGGCCGACAGCCTGAGCCGGGAGGACAAGCGCCGGATCGCCGAGGCGATCACCAAGATCCACGTCGAGGTGACCGCGGCACCGGCCGAGTTCGTCCACACCTCCTTCGACGCCGTCGCACCCGGCGACCACTTCGTGGCCGCGGAGCCGGCGACGGACGCCGTGATGGTCATCGGTCACATCCGGGAAGGCCGTTCCGACACGGACAAGCAGCGACTGCTCGTCCGCATCGCGGAGTCGGTCGCCGAAGTGACGGACCGTCCGGTCGCGCGGGTGGCCGTCATCGTCCGTGACGTGCCGTCGCGCTACATTTTCGAAGGCGGCCGGATCATGCCGGAACCCGGCCAGGAGGCGGCCTGGCTCGCCGCCGCCTCCGCCTCCGCCCGCGTGCCCGTCCCCGAGAGTTGAGAGAGAGCGTTCATGACCGACAAGGGCAGTGCCCTCATCATCGGTGCCGGCCCCGGCCTGGGCATGGCCGTGGCCCGCGCCTTCGCCGAGGCCGGTCACGCGGTCGCGCTGATCGGCCGGACCGACCCCACGTTGAAGGAGCTGGCCGCACGGCTCCACGAGGAGGGCCACACCGCGCACGCCTACCAGGCCGATGCGGCGGACCCGGCGCAGCTGCGTTCCGCGCTGGACGCCGCCGTCGCCGACCTGAGCGCCCCGGAGGTGCTCGTCTACAACGCCGCCTACGCCCACCCCGACACCCCCACCGCGGTCAGCCCGGAGGGCTGGGCGGCCAGTCTCGCGGTCAACGTCATCGGCGCGACGGTCGCGGCCGGTCACGTGATCCCGGCTTTCCGCGGCGGTCGCGGGACCGTCCTGATCACGGGTGGCGGCTTCGCACTCGCGCCGTCCCCCGACTACACCACCCTCTCGGCCGGCAAGGCGGCGCTGCGCGCCTACGCACACGCCCTGCACGAGGAGCAGCGCGACGCGGGCGTGCACGTCACCACGGTCACCGTCGGCGGCTTCATCCGCCCGGGCGACGAGCGGTTCGACCCGGCGACCATCGCCAGGGTCTACGTGGAGTTGCACCAGCGGCCCCGGGACCAGTGGCAGCCGGAGTACGTCTACGCGTGAGGCGGGCGTGGGGGGGGGGGGGGGGGGGCCCCCCCCCCCCCCCCGCCGGGGGGGGGGGGGGGCCCGGGGGGCCCGGGGGGGGGAGGAAAACCCCCCCCGCCCCCGCGGCCCGCCGGGGGGGTATTAAAAAAA
>NZ_JBHVVI010000061.1:0-57180 GCF_042883685.1 Kitasatospora sp. NPDC058190 | reverse complement strand
GTTCGGCACCCCCGTGGCACAACCATCGCCCGGCCATCGCCTGGGCAGGGGGGGGGGCCGCGCCGCCCGACCCGCCGCGCCCCCTCCGGGCTGTCGGCAGTACCGCCGACCGGACCTCGGACCGGCTCAGGCCAGGGCGAGGAACAGCTTCTCCAGCTCGGCCTCGCTCATCGGCGGGGCGCCCTCGTCGGCGGCGGCCATGCACTGGCGCATCCCGCTCGCGACGATCTTGAACCCCGCCCGGTCAAGGGCGCGCGAGACGGCGGCAAGCTGGGTGACCACGTCCTTGCAGTCCCGACCCGCCTCGATCATCGCGATCACTCCGGCCAACTGGCCCTGAGCGCGACGCAGTCGGTTCAGGACCGCGCCGACCGCCTCCTCGTCCACCTGCATGTCCGGGCCGCCTTTCCCATCGACTGTCGATGGACAAGTGTACCCGGTGGGGTATTCATTCCCGGATGGCCGAGGAGGCCGCCGCCGAACTCGGCGACGGGTGCGGCGAAGGGCTCGGCGGCGGGCTCCCGTGGCAGGCCCGGCGACGCGCTCAGCGACGGGCCAGGCGGCGTTCGCCTCCGGCTCCGGTGGCGTACGGCAGCTGGTAGTAGGCGAACACCTCGGGTTCGTCGGTGGCCGGCAGGATGTCGTCGGTGCCGATCGCGGGGGCCTGCCTGACCTTGTTCCTCGGGAACGGCACCTGCAGGTAGCCCGGCCCCGCGACCGCGCCCTCCAGCGGGACGAAGGCCAGGCGGCGCCGGCCCATCATGCCGACCGTGACGGTGGCGAAGAACGGCTCGTCGGTGGACGTCTCGACGTAGACCGACTCCAGCGTGCCGATCCGGTGGCCCTTCTCGTCGACCACGGCGTGGCCGCGCCACTCCCGGATGTCTGCCATAGCGATCCCCACGGCCTCGGACCTCCCGTGTCGCGGCTGCCACCGGCTGCACGGCCCGGAGCTTCCATCCTGCGCCGCAGCGGGCCCGGTGGCGCGACGAGTCGGCGCACGGGCGCGCCCGGAGCGGGCGCACCCGAAGCTCAGAGGCCGGTCTGGACCTCGACGCGGTGGCGGATGTACTCGTCCGGGTGCGACCGGGCGATCGCCACGGCCGCCTCCACCAGAGCGTGCAGTTCCACCGGGTAGGCGCGCGGCACCAAGGGGAGGCCGGGAAGGATGCACCGGCGGACGTCGATGTCCTCGTTGGCGACGAACTCCCGCAGCGCGGCCTCGTTCCAGCTGTCCCGGACGGTCGCGCCCTCGTCGGCGGTCGCGTTGCGGCCGCCGCCGACCGACAGGGCCGTCCAGTACCAGGCCCGGGCGGCACCGGCGCGCTCCGGGTCGGTGCCGGTCTGCAGGTAGCCGAGCAGGGCCAGGCGGACCCGGCGCTGGCCGAAGGCGATCAGGGCGGGCTCGACGAAACGGCGGTTGAAGCTCGGGTTGGGGTCGTGGACCGCGGCCTCCATCAGCGCCTCGAAGTACTCCTCGGGCAGCTCGGACCGCCCGGCGAGCGCCTTGTGGACCTCCCAACGGGCCGCGCCCGGATAGTCCGCACCCGGTGCGACCTCGGCCCCGAGCAGGAGGAGCAGTCGAGCGAGCCGCAGCTCGAACGCCTGCGATCCGTCGTCCGCGCGCCCGGGCGACGGCTGGAGAATCCGCACCTCACCGGCCGTGTCCTTGGTTTCCACCAACATCCTCCTCATTCTGAGTCATCGGCAGACTACTCGCTGATACACCCGTTCGGAGGTCGTTTCAGGACAGATGGAATCTTGAACTGCTTCCCGGATGCGCGTTTTGACGAGCGCTCAGGGGCCGGCGGCGCCGAATGACCGGATTCGGACACCGTGGTGACCGACAGTCAGGACGGACGGCCGGGCGGGACCAGCCCGGACTGGTAGGCGATCGCGACGAGTTGAGCACGGTCGCGGGCGTCGAGCTTGGACATCGCCCGGTGCACATGAGTACGGACGGTGAACGGACTGACGAACATCCGCTCGGCGATCTCCTCGTTGGTGAGCCCGGTGGCGGCCATGGACATCACCTCGCGCTCGCGGGCGGTCAGCACGGCGAGCCGTTCGGCGGGGGCGACGGCGGCCGGGCCGGGCTGGGCGAGGAACTGGTCGATCACGGCCCGGGTGGCGGCGGGCGAGAGCAGGGCGTCACCGGCCGCGACGGTCCGGACGGCGGCGAGCAGCTCCTTCGGGTCGGCGCCCTTGCCGAGGAAGCCCCCGGCGCCCGCGCGCAGCGCCTGGGCCACGTACTCGTCGATCTCGAAGGTGGTGAGGATGAGCACCCTGGTGCCGGACAGCTCCTCGTCGCCGCAGATCTCGGCGGTGGCGCCGAGGCCGTCGGCGCCGGGCATCCGGATGTCCATCAGGACGATGTCGGGCTTGGTGGCCCGGGCGAGTTCCACCGCCTCCCGGCCGTCGGCGGCCTCGCCGACCACCTCCATGTCCTCCTCCGCGTCGATCAGCACCCGGAAGGCGCCGCGCAGCAGGGCCTGGTCGTCGGCGAGCAGCACGCGGATGGTCATGCGCGGTCTTTGTCCTTTCGGGTGGCGCGATCCTGTCGTGGGGCGCGGTCGGGTCGGGCGGGGCCGTCGGGTCGGGTGGCGCGGTCGGCTCGTACGGAGCAGTCCCAGCGGGCGGCGGGGGCGGGTCGGGCCCGGTCGCCGGGCCGGGCGCCGTCGCCGGGGCGGGCCGGGCCGTCGGGCCGGGCGCCGTCGCCGGGCCGGACGGCGTCCTCCGCCCGTACGGCGTCCTCCGCCCGTACGGCGCCGTCGTCGCGGGCGCCGGTGCGCAGCGGCAGCTCGGCGAGGACGAGGAAGCCGCCGTCGGGCCGCCGGTCGGCGGTGAGCCGGCCGCCGACCGCGCCGGCCCGTTCGCGCATGCCGATCAGGCCGAAGCCGCTCTCGCCCGGCGCGGGCTGGGGCAGGAGGACGGTGCGGGGACCGCCGGTGGCCGGCGGGCGGCCGTTGGCGACGCTGACGGCGACCCGGCTGCCGCTGTAGGAGAGGGTGACCTCGGCGTCGGCGCCGTGGGCGTGCTTGGCGACGTTGGTCAGCGACTCCTGGACGATCCGGAAGGCGGTGAGGTCGACGCCGGGCGACAGCGGCCGGGCTTCACCCTCGACGGCGAGCCGGACCGGCAGGCCGGCCCGCTCGAAGGTGCTGATCAGCTCGGGCAGCCGGTCCAGCCCGGGGGTGGGTTCCAGCGGGGCCGGCTCCTCGGCGCGGCGCAGCAGGCCGACAGTGGCGCGCAGCTCCTGGAGGGCGGAGCCGGTGGCGTCGGTGATGTGGCTGAGCACCTCGCGGGCCTGGACGGGGTGGGTGTCCATGAGGTGGACGGCGATGCCGGCCTGGGCGTTGGCGAGGGCGATGTGGTGGGCAACGACGTCGTGCAGGTCGCGGGCGATCCGGATCCGCTCGTCGGCGACCCGACGGCGGGCCTCCTCCTCGCGGGTGCGCTCGGCGCGTTCGGCGCGCTGCTCGATCTCGGCGAGCTGGGCGCGGCGGTTGCGGATGGAGTCGCCGAGGGCGCCGGGCAGCAGGGCCCAGGCGAGGACGCCGATCCGTTCGCCGATCGGGCCGCCGGGGCCGGCCAGCAGGGACATCCCGGTGAGCAGGACGGCGGTGACGATCGAGGCGCGCAGGGCGGTGGCGCGGTCGGTGTGGACGGCGAGGAAGTAGAGCGCGAGCAGGAGGGGGGTGGCCAGCATCGGGGTGAGCCGGGGGCTGGTCGGAGTCAGCAGCATGGTGCACAGCAGCGTGACGACGACCACCGCGCGCGGGTGGCGGCGGTGGAAGAACACGGCGGTGGCGGCGATCAGCGCCAGGACGCCGGTGGCCGGGTCCGCCGGGGCGAAGTGCCCGGTGGTCTGGTCGACCGTGGCACCGAGGGCGGTGATGGCGATCATGGCCGTGCCGCCGACGGCGTCGAGCAGCCGGGGGTGGTCGCGGCGCAGGCGCTGCCAGGTGTCGCTCATGGTCGGGCTCTCCGGGTCGGGGTGCCCTGGCCGCACCCTCGCCGGGTTCCGCCAGGTCGTGCCGCGCCGCACCCCGGGTGGGGCGCGGCGCGCCGGTGGGGGCCGCCGCGCCGGCAGCGGCCTCAGAGAACAACGGTAACGGTTGGGGCTCGAACCGGTGCCCGGGCCGACCGCCACCGGACCGGGCCCCACCGCGGGGCGGGGCCTGGTCCGGACCGTGCCGGGCGATGCCCGGTTCCGCCGGGCCTAGACGGTGACCGACTCGCGGACCGGGGCCGGTTCGGGGGCGACGGTGTGCAGCTTGCTGCCCTCGACGTCGACGTCCGGTACCAGGCGGTCGAGCCAGCGCGGCAGCCACCAGGCATGGCGGCCGAGCAGGGCGAGGACGGCCGGGACGATGGTCATCCGGACCACGAAGGCGTCGAAGGCGACGGCCGCGGCGAGCCCCAGGCCCATCATCTTGATCATCGGCTCGCTCATCCCGATGAAGCCCGCGAAGACGGAGATCATGATGAAGGCGGCGGCGGTGACCACCCGGGCGTTGTGCCGGAAACCGGTGACGATGGCCTCACCGGGCTGCTCCCCGTGCACGAAGGCCTCGCGGATCCGGGTGACCAGGAACACCTCGTAGTCCATGGCCAGGCCGAAGACCACACCGATCATGAAGATCGGCATCATGCTCATCACCGGGCCGGTCTGCTCCACGCCGATCAGGTCGGCCAGCCAGCCCCACTGGAAGACCGCGACCACGGCGCCGAGCGCGGCGGCCACCGAGAGCAGGAAGCCGAGCGCGGCCTTGAGCGGGACGAGGACGGAGCGGAAGACCACCAGCAGCAGCAGGACGGCCAGGCCGACGACCACGGCGAGGTAGGGCAGCAGCGCGTCGGTGAGCTTCTGCGAGACGTCGATGTTCATCGCCGTCGTACCGCTGACCAGGACCGTCGCCCCGGTGGAGGCCTTCAGGCCGGCCGCGTGGCCCCGGATGGTGTGGACCAGGTCCTTGGTGGCGGCCTCGGCCGGGCCGGTGGCCGGGATGGCGTTCAGCAGGGCGGTGTCCCCCGCCTTGTTGAACATCGGCGGCGTCACCGTGACCACGCCGGGCAGGCCGGAGACGGTCTTGGCGACCTCACCCGCGGCGGCCTTCGGGTCCGCGGTGCCCTTGACGTCCACCAGGACCGTCAGCGGGCCGTTGAAGCCGGGACCGAAGCCCTCGGACAGCAGGTCGTAGGCACGGCGCTGGGTGGTGGAGGTGGGCTTGGCCTCGTCGCCGGGCAGGCCGAGCCGCAGGTCGAGCGCGGGGGCGGCGAGCGCGCCGAGGCCGATCACGCCGAGCACCAGCACCGCGAGCGGGCGACGCAGCACGAAGCGGGCCCAGCGGGCGCCACCGTTCTCCTTCGCCCCGGCCGGCTGGACACCGCCCCCGGCCTTCTCGGCCTTGCGGACCTTGCGGGGCAGCACCTTGCGGCCGAGGAAGCCGAGCAGCGCGGGCACCAGGGTGAGCGCGACCAGCACGGCGACGACGACGGTGCCGGCGGCGGCCATGCCCATCTTGGCGAGGAGCGGGATGCCGACCACGGAGAGCCCGGCGAGGGCGATCACCACGGTGAGACCGGCGAAGACCACCGCGGAGCCGGCGGTGCCGACGGCCCGGCCGGCCGCCTCCTGCGGCGTACGGCCCTCGGAGAGCTCGGCCCGGTAGCGGGAGACGATGAAGACCGCGTAGTCGATGCCGACCGCGAGGCCGAGCATCATCGCCAGCGTGCCGGTGGTCGAGGAGAGGCCCAGCGTGCTGCCGAGCGCGGTGATCAGGGACATCCCGAGGCCGACGCCGACCACGGCGGTGAGCAGCGGCAGGCCGGCGGCGACCAGCGAGCCGAAGGTGATCATCAGGACGACGGCGGACAGCGCCATGCCGATCGCCTCACTGCTGCCGCCCGCCTCGGGCTTGGCCATCAGCGCGTTGCCGCCGATCTCGACCTTGAGCCCGGCGTCCCGGCCGTGCTGGGCGGCCTGCTGGAGGGCGTCGGTGGCGCCCTTGGACAGCTCGCCCGCCTTGGCGGAGTAGCTGACCGTCGCGTACGCCGTGGTGCCGTCCTTGGAGACGGCGCCCTGCATCTTGAACGGGTCGACCGCGCCGGTGACCTGCTCGGCGTGGGCGAGCTCGGCGACCGTCTTCTCCACGGCCTGCTGGTTGGGCTGCGCGGTGATCTTCTGGCCCGAGGGCGCGACGAACACCAGGCGGGCCGAGGCTCCGTCGGCGTGGCCGCCGGGGAAGCGCTCGTTCATCAGGTCGAAGGCCTTCTGCGCTTCCGTGCCGGGCATCGCGAAGCCGTCGTCGGGTGCGGCGGGCGCCTTGGCCGCCAGGACTCCGCAGACCGCCAGCACGGCAACCCACAGGAGGGCCACCAGCCGGCGGCGGACGAAGGCCCATCGGCCCAGGCGGTAGAGGAACGTGGCCACGGGAGAGCGGACTCCTTCGGATTCGGATTCGGGTTCGGGTTCCGGGGGACGGGTTCACGAGGGCGGACCTGGTCCGCCCGCAGCATGACCAATCCTTGATCGCGGCCCCCTGCTCCGTCGTCGTCCCTGCGCAGGCCGTTTCCGTACTGCGGACGCAGTACGGCCCTCCCCCGTACGGAGGAGCGCACGCCTCGCGCCGGGAGTATCCGCAGGCCCGCCCGGAGGCGGCCGGGGAGCAGGGCGGTGGCCCGCGGCCGGAGCAGGCGGGGGTCACCCGGGCGGGCGGCGACGACGGGCCGGGGCCGCCCGGGCGAAGTAGCGTGATGTGCCTGGCCCGACCGTTTCCGTACGGTTCGGGCCGTTCCATCCCGATCGGTGCTGACCCCAGCCCGCCGCCGGAGGTGCCCCATGGGCGTTCCAGCCGCCCGCATCGTGTTCGACGAGAACGACCGCGCGGCCGTCGCCGACGCCGTGACCGAGATGCTCACCACCGGTGCGCTCACCCTCGGCCCGTGGACCGAGCGCTTCGAGCAGGCCTTCGCCGCCGAGCACGGCGCCTCGCACGCCGTCGCGGTGAGCAGCGGAACCGCGGCGCTGGAGGTGATCCTGCGCACGGTCGACGTCCGGGGCCGCGACGTGGTCGTCCCCGCCGTCACCTTCTACGCCACGGCCGGCGCGGTGGTCCACGCGGGCGGTCGCCCGGTCTTCGCGGACGTCGACCCGGCCACCCTCGCGCTCTCCCCCGAGACCCTGGCCGCCGCCCTCACCCCGGATACCGCGGCCGTCGTCCTCGTCCACATCGGCGGGCTGGTCACCCCGCAGGTGGACGCCCTGCGGGCGTTGTGCGACCAGCACGGGATCCCGCTGATCGAGGACGCCGCACACGCCCACGGCAGCAGCCTGGGCGGCCGCGCCGCCGGGACCTTCGGCCTGGCCGGGGCCTTCTCCTTCTACCCGACCAAGGTCACCACCAGCGGCGAGGGCGGCATGATCCTCACCGAGTCGCCGGAGCTGCGCGACGAGGCCAGGATCTACCGCGACCAGGGCAAGGGCTCCTTCACCACCAACCACCACGTGCTGCTCGGCTACTCCTGGCGGATGAGCGAGCTGCACGCCGCCGTCGGCGCGGTGCACCTGCGCCGGCTCAAGGAGTTCATCGAGACCCGCCGCGCCGTCGCCCGCCGCTACGACGCGGCGCTGACCGGCGTGGACGGGCTGGAGCCGGTGCTCGAACCGCCCGGCTGCCGCGGCAACTACTACAAGTACGTGGCGCTGCTGGCGCCCGGCGTCGACCGCGCCGCGTTCAAGCGGGCGGTGGCCGAGGAGTACGGCGTGCGGCTGTCCGGCGAGGTGTACGACCTTCCGCTGCACCTGCAGCCGGTGCTCGCCCCCTACCGGGGCGGGCCGCTGCCGGTGGCCGAGGACGTCTGCGCGCGGCAGGTCTGCCTGCCGGTGCACTCCGACATGAGCGGGGACGAGGCGGAGCTGGTGATCGAGGCCGTCTCGGCGGTGCACCGGCGGATGGCCGGGTAGCCGGAGTGAAGGGAGCAAGACCGTGCGGATAGCCGTCACCGGTGGCTGCGGGTTCATCGGCTCACACGTCGTGGACCATCTCATCGCGGCCGGCCACGAGGTCCTCGCCGTGGACACCACCGACAAGTACCTCAACCCCGACGCCGAGCACGCCCGGATCGACGTCCTCGACCTGCCGGCCCTGACCTCCGCGCTGGCCGGCAGCCAGGTCGTCTACCACCTCGCCGCGATGGCCGACGTCGAGCAGGTCTACGCCGACCCGGTCCGGGCCGTGCGCGTCAACATCGACGGCACCGAGGCCGTCCTGGAGGCCGCCCGGCGCAGCGGCCTGAGCCGCACCGTCCTGGCGAGCACCGTGTGGGTCTACGGCGCCGCCCCCACCGACGGGCAACTCGACGGCGAGGAACAGGAGTTGGACGAGCACGTGCCGATCGAGCTGGAGCACAGCGGGCACCTGTACGTGGCCACCAAGCTCGCTGCCGAGATGCTGGTGCACAGTTACCGCGAGCTGTACGAGCAGCACTTCACCATCCTGCGCTTCGGCATCCCGTACGGCCCGAGGATGCGTGACGAACTGGTCGTCGCCCGGTTCGTCCAGGCTGCGCTGTCCGGGCGGCCGATCACCATCGCCGGGGACGGCCGGCAGAGCCGCAACTTCGTCTACGTCGAGGACCTCGCCGACGCCCACGTCCGGGCCCTCTCCCCCGCCGCCGAGGACCAGACCTTCGCCCTGGAGGGCTCGACCGCCGTCTCGGTGCGCGACATCGCCGACACCGTCGACCGGTTGCTGGGACCGGTCACCATCGAGCACATCGACGGCCGCAAGGCCGACTACACCGGGCGGCGGATCTCCTCCGCGCAGGCCAAGCGGCTGCTCGGCTGGTCGCCGCGGACCAACTTCGCCGACGGCGTGCGCCGGTACGCCGACTGGTACCGCACCTCCGCCGCCGCGTCCGCCGCCGGCTGACCGGGGCCGCCCGATGCCGCACGCCCTGCTGGTCTCCGGCTCGCTCGGCCAGGGCCACGACGTGATGGCCCAGGCCTGCGCGGACACCCTGCGGGAACGCGGCTGGACCACCCGCACGGTGGACGCGATGGCCCTGCTCGGGCAACGCTCCGGCGCGGCCGGAGAAGCCGTCTTCCGGCGTCTGCTCGACCTGCCCGGGGTCTACGACGCCTTCCACTTCTCGGCGCTGCGCCCGGGCGCGCGGCTCGCCCTGCTGGCCGACGCGGCGGCCCGCGCCCGGTTGGTCCCGGCGCTGCGGGAGCTGATCGCGGCGCAACGGCCGCAGCTGGTGGTCTCGGTGTTCGCCACCGCCACCTCGGCCGTCAACCGGCTGCCGCACCGGGACTTCCGGCACTTCGTGTTCTGCACGGACGTCACGCCGCACCGGCTCTGGGTGCAGGAGGACACCGACCTCTTCCTGGTCACCTCCGAGGTCGCCGCCTGCGCGGTGCGCCGCTACCGGCCGGACGCCGACATCGCCGTGCTGCCCGCGCCGCTGCGGCAGTCGTTCTACCGGCCGCCTGACCGGGCCGGGGCGCGGGCCGAACTGGGCGTGCCGCCGCAGGCCCAGTGCGTGCTGCTGATGTCCGGTTCCTGGGGGCTCGGGCCGATCGCCCGCACCGCCGCCTCGCTCGCCGCCGCCGGGCCGTACGTGCTCGCGGTGGCCGGGCGCAACCAGGAGCTGGAGCGGCGGCTGCGGGCCGCCGCCCGCAGTCGGCCCCGGCTGCACCCCTTCGGCTACACCGACCGGGTCCCCGCGCTGATGGCGGCCTCGGACCTGGTGGTCACCAGCTCCGGCGACACCTGCAGCGAGGCCCGGGCGCTCGGGCGGCGGCTGCTGCTGCTCGACGTGGTGCAGGGACACGGGCGGGACAACCTCCAGCACGAACTGGAGCTCGGCCACGCCGATGTCGCCACCGCCCGTCCGGCCGAGGTGGTCCGCAACGCGCTCGCGGCGCTGGGCAGGCCGCAGCCGCAGCCGTCGGCCGGGGCCTCGGCGGACGGGTGGCGCAAGGGGTTCGGGGCGGCGCTGGAGCGGGTGGGACTGGGGTAGCCGGAGACGGGGACGATCGCGCCGGGTCAGGGCGGTCGAATCGGTGGTGCGCGGCTCGCCGATCGTCCCGACTAGCCCTGGAGGGAGGCGGGGGGCGGGACGGCGTGGTCGCGCAGCGGGCCGAGGGTGAGGGCTCGGTCACGACAGTGGGCGGCGATCAGCGGGAGGGCGGCGAGGGTGGCACGCCAGGAGTCGTGAGCGGAGGTGCAGTCGGAGTCGTGCAGCAGGAGGGTCGCTCCGCCGCTGAGACCGGGGCGGGCGGTGGCGTACACGGAGGCGCCGGTGGCCTCGGCAGTCCAGTCGCGACCCCAGGCCGTCCACAGCACGCTGCGCAGGCCGAGGCGGCGGGCGGCCAGGGCCGGGCCGGCGGTCAGCACGCCGTACGGCGGGCGGTACCAGATCGGGCGGGCACCGCACAGGTCGGTCACCGCTTCGGCGGCGCGGCGCAGTTCGCGCAGGTCGCGGGCCGGGGCCGGGTACCACTGTGACCGGTGGTGCCAGCCGTGCACGGCGACCTCGTGGCCGCGCAGCACCAGCTCGCGGCCGAGCGCGGGGGCGCGGTCCAGCATCGCGCCGAGCAGGAAGAAGGTGGCGCGGGCGCCGAGTTCGTCCAGCGCGTCGAGGACGTACGGGGTGCTGCGCGGGTCGGGTCCGTCGTCGAAGGTCAGGGCCAGATGGCCCGGGGCGGTGCCGTATCCGGCGGTGCGCCGGGCCAGGGTGCGGCGCACCGCCGGGAGGCGGACCGCCGCCGGGGCGAGGTGCAGGAACTCCAGGCCCGCCGCGGTGGCGAGGGCCGCGGCCACCCGGGAGCTCATCCGAAACGGGAGGCCATCCGCCGGAACACGCCGGGCGCGACGCCGTGGATCCGGGCCGGGAAGCCGAGCCAGTGCGGGACGTAGAGGCGGTCGCGCCCGGTGGTGATGGTGGCGACCACGGTGTCCGCGACCCGCTCCGCCGAGACGGGGCGCGGCCGCTCGCGCTGGTACGGAGTGCCGCGCCGGTCGAAGAACGGGGTGTCCACCGCGCCCGGCAGCACCAGGCGCACTCCGACCCCGGTGCCGCGCAGCTCGTACCAGAGGCTCTCGGCGAACATCGCCAGCCCGCCCTTGGTCGCGGCGTAGCCCGATTCCTCGCGCACGCCGACCTGGCCGGCCATCGAGCCCACCAGCACGATCCGGCCGCGGCGGCGCTCCAGCATGCCGGGCAGCAGCAGCCGGACCAGGCGCAGCGGGGCGGCGAGGTTGACCTCGATCATCCGGTCCAGGGTGTCGGAGGGGGTCTCGGCGAAGGGCCCGCGCCAGCCGAGGCCGGCGCTGGCGATCAGCGCGTCCACCCGGCCGGTCTCGGCGAGCGCGGCCTCGGCGAGGCGGGCCGGGCCGTCCGGCTTGCTGAGGTCCTCGGGCAGGGCGCGCCCGCCGGTGCGCTCGGCGAGCGCGTCGAGGCGGGCGCGGTCGGTGCCGGAGAGCAGGGTCTGCCATCCGGCGTCGGCCAGACGGGTGGCGGTGGCGAGTCCGATGCCGGAGGAGGCCCCGGTGATCAGCGCGACGGGCCGCTCGGTCGGGGTCGACCGTCGGGCTCGGGACTGGACTTCCTCCGCCATCGTGCACCTGCCGCTCCGTGGGCGTTTTCGCCGTCCGATTTGTCCGGTAAGTCACCTTCGCACGGCAGAACCGTCCGGGCTACCGGGGCGGGACGGCGGGCTCCGCCTCGGCATCCGTCCTCCGGATGGACAATTCGGCCGACTCGCCCTCCAGTTCGCCGAACCGGGAGAGCAGGAACGTTCCGCCGACCGCCACCGCGAAGCCCGTCAGCGCGCACCAGGCGAAGCCCGGACGCGCGGCGTCCCCCAGCGAGAGCACCCCGACCAGGGCCGGGCCGAAGGTCTCGGCCACCGTCCCGGCGGCGGTCGCGGCCGTCACGGTGCCGCGCTGCAGGGCCAGGGCGTACGCGAGGTAACCGCCGAGGCCGCCGACGACCAGGGCGTAGGCGGCCGGGTCGGTCAGCAGGCCGACCGGGCCGGAGGTGTCCAGGACGCGCACGGCCAGGCTGGTGATCCCGAAGCCCACGCCCGCCAGCAGGCCGAGCCCGGCCGCCGCTGCGGTGCCCGCCCGGCGGACCAGAACCAGGGTGGCCGGCAGCATGGCGGCGGTGGTGGCCAGCAGCGCCCAGTGGAAGGCCGCCGGGGCGTACTCGCGGCCCTCCCTGCCGGAACCGACGGCCAGCAGGGTGAGGCCGATGACCACCGCGAGGATGCCCGCGACATCGCCGGGGCGAAGTCGGGCGCCCAGCAGCCAGACGGCGGCCAGGGCGGTGACGGCCAGGCTGGCGTTGGTGACCGCCTGGACGAGGAAGAGCGGGAGGCTGCGCAGGGCGACGATGCTCAGCGCGAAGCCGAGGATGTCGACCAGGGTGCCGACGACGAACTCCCAGGACCGCAGCAGCGCGGCCAGCAGCCCCGCCCGCACCCGGTCCGCCCGCGGCGCCGAGCGCGCCCCGCGCGCCTGGAACACCGCCCCGAAGCCGAAGCAGACGGTGGCGACCAACGCGGTGGTGAGTCCCAGCAGCATGCCTCTCCCAGCCTCGCGGGCAGCATCGGTTCACCACCAGTCTGGGGCCGGGGCGGCGGGGGTGCACGGGTGAGGCGGGTGGGGGTGGTGGTCGCGCCCGCGCGGCGGGGCCGGACGGAGCCTCAAGGAGCGGCCGACGGCCCGGCGCTCACAGGACTGACGCTCGCGGTACTCACGATCGCGGTACTCACGATCGCGGTACTCACGATCGCGGGACTCACCCTCACGGGACTCACGCTCACGGGACTCAGAAGACGAAGTAGCTCGCGCCGAAGGCCGAGGCGGACCGACCGGGGTCCACCTCGGCGGTGACCGGCCCCTGACAGTTCGCCGCGGCGTGCACCAGGACCATGGACGTGGTGAAGTTCTGGATGGACACCGGCGACGAGGTCGCGTAGCAGCCCCGCTGCGGGTTCTCGCGCGGCACACCGTTCACCACCAGGACGCCCGTCGCCGCCTGGGCGGGGACGGCGAGCGCGAACACACTGGCGGCGGCCAGCAGGCCGACCGCGGCGATACGACGACGCATGACTGTTCTCCTTCTTCAGGTCAGGGGCGCACGGCAGGCACCGGCGCCTTCTCCAGCCATGGCTTCCCCGCGCAGCCTGTCCGTGTCGGGGCCGACCCGCCCGCCCCTCGGACAGGCGAGCGTGCGCCGCCGCGGGATCGGCCGAGCGCGGCGGCGAGCAGTGCGGCCGTCCCGGCGATCAGCGGTTCGTCCGTTCGAGCGGCCTGGTCGGAGGGCCTGGCGGTCAGGACGGCGAGCAGGACCGGCCGGCCGGCCGGGGTCCGGGCGATGCCGATGTCGGCCGCAGCGCCACCCCCGCGTACCCGGACGCGTCGGAGCCCGAGACGGCCGGGTCGTCGGCCGTGGGCCGCCAGTGCGGAGCGGGGACGATGCCCGGGGGCAGGAGGGTCCAGCCGTCGAAGAAGCGGGCGAACTCGACGCGGGTGCGGGCCTGGAGGGCGGTGCCGGCGGCCTGGTAGATGCCGACGACCCGCCCCATCTCCTCGGGGGCGAACTCCACGGTCAGGTGGGTCATCACCAGGGCGCTGCCCGGGGCGAGGACGGACTTGAGGTGTTCGACCAGCTCGTACGCGCCGTGGGCGTCGGGGACGAAGTGGAGCAGGGCGTTGAGGGAGAGCGCGACCGGGCGGCTGAAGTCGATGGTGTCGCGCAGGCCCGGGGCGGCGAGCAGGCCGGCCGGGTCGGTGACGTCCGCCTCGATGTAGGCGGTGCGGCCCTCGGGGGTGCCGGCCAGCAGGGCCTGGGCGTGGGTGAGCACGATCGGGTCGTTGTCGGCGTAGACGACCCGGGCGCGCGGTTCGACGCTCTGGGCGACCTCGTGCAGGTTGGGTGAGGTGGGGATGCCGGTGCCGATGTCGAGGAACTGGTCGATGCCGGCCAGGGCAAGGGCGCGGGTCGAGCGGTGGACGAAGGAGCGGTTGGCCCGGGCGGCGTCGCGCACCCAGGGCGCGATCGCCAGGACGTGGCCGGCGGCCTCCCGGTCGGCGGCGAAGTTGGTGAAGCCACCGAGGTAGTAGTCGTACATCCGGGCCGAGTGCGGCACGTTCAACCGCAGGTCGACCCCGTCGTAGAGACTCATCGCGCTCCCCCTCGGCATCGCGGACAACGTCCGAATTGCTGCCCACCGTATCCGGGGGCCAATCGTCGCCCGCCATGGCTCAACCCCTCGACAGATCCCATGAGATGACAATCTGTATTTGGTTTGCAGCCTGGAGTGACAGGCCTGATGGAATGAGGATGGGCGCAGACAGCCCGACCCTCGGATGGCGCGGCGAGCAGCCGACGGCCACGGAAAGCAGGCTCGATGACGATCGACAGGGGTGCCCCCGCACACGGACACCGGGGCGGGACGGCGGTGGACCACACCGACGGGACCGGGGCCCAGTGGGGGACCGAGGCGGAACTCGGCCTGCGCCTGGACCTCACCTATGCCGCCTTCTGCGAGACGCACCAACCCGCTTGGCACGCCCTCGCGTTGACCCGGATAGGCAGCCCGGCCGACGCCGTACTGGTGGTCGAGGCGGTCAAGGCCGACCTGGCCCACTGCTGGCCGCAGGTGCTGCGGTTCGAGGAACCGGCGGCGTACGCCTGGCGGTTGGCCACCCGGCACGTCGCGGACTGGGTGGCCGCCGAGGAGCCGGTGGAGGTGGAGGCGGTCACCTTCGCGGCCGTGATCGGGGCGTTCAAGCGAGTCGCCGACGGGCTGCTGCACAGCGAGGCGGACGAGGTCCGACTGTACGCGGCGATCCTCGAACTGCCCGACCGGCAACGGGACGTGGTGATCCTGCGCTATCTGCTGGGTCTGCACGCCAAGGTGATCGCCGCATACCTGGGACGGCCGGTGGCGACGGTGCACTCCAACCTCCGGCACGCCCGGGAGCGGCTGGCGCGCCGGCTCGGGGTGCGTGAACTGCCGGACCGGGGAGGCGAACTGTGACCACCGACCGCGAGGAACGGACGCCGAGTGGGGCGTGCACCGCCGGCGGGGGGCGCGCGGTCTTCCGCGTGCCCCGAGTCGAACGTGCCAACGCCGAGCGGATCGCCGCCCTCCGGCAGGCCCGGCTGACGGCAGCCCCCGCCCACCTGCCCTCGGAGCACGAGCAAGCCGCTTTCGAACTCGGCCTGGTGGTCGCCCTGGTGCTGGGAGCGCCGTGCGCCTCCCAGGGGCTGGACCTGCTGGTCAACGCGCGCCGCATCCAGCCGGAGGGAGCGGAGGTGTTCGGCGCGCTGCTGTACGCCACCGGCAAGGAGGAGGGCGCCGAGTTCTGGTGGCGGTTCGCGGCCGGCTCGGGCAGCGGAACGGCCGCGTACTGCCTGCATCTGCACCACCTCAAGCTCGGCGAGACCGACGACGCGGACTACTGGCGGGCCTGGTCGGACCAGCTGTCGGCGGTCGAACGCCAGCCCGCGCCAAGGCCGTTGCGGATGAGCAGGCCGCTGCTGCCGGAGGACGTGCGGCGCGACATCCTCTCCCGGGTGCACCGGGGGCTGGCGCCGCAGCTGCCGCCCGCGCTGGTCACGGTGATCGACCGGCTGCCGCTGCAGGGCGGGGAGGGCGAGGGCGAGGAGGAGGTGCCGAACCCGTGGGGCCTCACCTCGGGGGCGACCTCGGCGTGTTCGTGGGACCTGCCGTGGGGGCTCGACGAGACGGCCGACGGCCCGTTGGGGTGAGTCCACTCCCGGCCACCCGCGCTCCCTCGTTCAGGTGAGCACGGCCGACCGGGCGACGGTCTCCGGGGCCCGGCCAGGACCAGGCGCGGCGCCCGGCCGTCGGCGCGGTCCGCTCGGACGGTCCGGGACCGGCGCGACCGCGGCCAGATGCCCACGGGTTCCCCGGGCCCGATGTGCGGGCACGCCGAACGGTGGCGCTACGCCGCGACAGTGCTGCGCCACGACAGTGGTCCAGTCCAATCCCGCCATCCGGAAAGGCCGCTCACGGGCACCGACGATAGAATGCACACCATGGGAGAGCGCTCCGGCGCGCCCACCGCGCCGCCCCTCGTCCTGGTCACCGACCGCGGCTCCCAGCTGATCGACCCGACCCGGGCCTACCACCTCGGCCGCGATCCGACCAGCGAGATCGTGCTGGACGACCCCCGGGTCTCCTGGCACCACGCGGTGCTGCGCACCGCCGAGGACCACTGGCTGCTGGAGGACATCGGCAGCACCAACGGCACCTACGACCAGGGCCAGCGGATCAGCCGCGAGGACGTCGGCCCCGGCACCCGGCTGCGCTTCGGCGATCCGGCCACCGGCCCGTCCGCGACCTTCGCCGGGCTGCCCGGCCCCGCCCAGGCCGATCGCACCGTTCTGCTCACCCCGCGGTCCTCCGGCGTCTTCCGCAGACCGAGCGCCGTCCTCCAACTGCCCGGCCACACCGTCCGGATCGGGCGCTCGGACGACAACGGCCTGGTGCTGGACGACCTGGTGGTCTCCCGGCACCACGCCGAGCTGCGCGAACTGCCGGACGGCGGCCACGAGATCGTCGACCTGCACAGCCACAACGGCACCTACCTCAACGGCCATCCGGTCAGCCACGCCCCGGTCGGCCCGGCCGACATCGTCGGCATCGGCCACTGCGAGCTCTGCCTGATCGACGGCCGACTGGTCGAGTACATCGACACCGGCGACATCTCGCTCGACGTCCAGCACCTGGTCGTACGGGTCGGCCCGGACCACAAGGTGCTGCTGGACGACGTCGGCTTCCCGCTCACCGAGAAGGCGCTGCTCGCGGTGGCCGGCCCGAGCGGCGCGGGCAAGTCCACCCTGCTCAACGCGCTCACCGGGCTGCGCCCCGCCGACCAGGGCACCGTGCTGTACGACGGGCGCGACCTGTACCACGACTACGCCGAGCTGCGCCGAAGGATCGGTCTCGTCCCGCAGGACGACATCCTGCACACCCAGCTGACCGTCCGCCGCGCCCTGTCCTACGCCGCCGAGCTGCGCTTCCCCGACGACACCGCGAAGGACGAGCGGGAGACCCGGGTTTCCGAGGTGATCCACGAACTGGGCCTGGACGACCGGGACGAGCAGGTGATCGCCAGCCTCTCCGGCGGCCAGCGCAAGCGGGTCAGCATCGCACTGGAGCTGCTCACCAAGCCCTCGCTGCTCTTCCTCGACGAGCCGACCTCCGGCCTGGACCCGGGCATGGAGCGCTCGGTGATGCAGATGCTGCGCGGACTGGCCGATGACGGCCGTACGGTCGTCGTGGTGACGCACAGCGTGCTGAGCCTCAACGTGTGCGACCGCCTGCTGGTGCTCGCCCCCGGCGGCCGGACCGCCTACTACGGGCCGCCGACCGAGGCGCTGGCGTACTTCGGCTACGAGGAGTGGCCGGAGGCCTTCGAGGCGTTCGAGAGCGACTCCGAGGGTGTCTGCCAGCAGCGTTTCCGCGGCTCGCCGCAGTACCGGCGGTACGTGACGGCCGAAGCGGCGCACCTGCCGCACCCAACCGTGGCATCCGCTCCGGCCATCGGGCACGAGAAACCGCAGAGCTGGCTCTCCCAGCTGAGCACCCTGGTGCGCCGGTACGCCGCGGTGCTCGCCGCCGACCGGCTGTTCCTCACCGTGATGATCGCGCTGCCGTTCATCATCGGCCTGATGTGCCGGGTGATGGCCGGTTCACAACTCACCGATGAGAACGCCATCAACTGCCTGCTCACGCTCTGCCTCGGCGGCGTGCTCACCGGCTCGGCCAACTCGGTGCGCGAGGTGGTCAAGGAACGCGCGATCTACCGGCGGGAACGCGTGGTCGGGCTGTCCAGGTCGGCGTACCTGGCCTCGAAGGTGGTGGTGCTCGGCGCGATCACGGTCGCTCAGGCCGCGGTACTGACCGTGGTCGGCCTCGCCGGGGTCACGCTCTCCGCACAGGCGCGGCCGAACGCCCCGCCGCCGGTGACCACCGGTGTTCTGATGCCCCAGCTGCCCGAGCTGATCATCGCGGTCGCGCTGCTCGCGTTCACGGCGATGACGCTCGGTCTGGTGGTCTCCGCGCTCGTCGGCAAGGAGGAGACCACGATGCCGCTGCTGGTGCTCCTCGCCATCGTCCAGATCGTCTTCAGCGGCCTGATGCTCAGGCTGAACGGCGTGCCCGGCCTGGAGCAGTTCGCCCTGCTGTGGCCGTCCCGGTGGGGCCTGTCGGCCATGGCCCGCACGGTCGACCTGAGCCGGCTCACCGTCGCGACCCCGATCACCGCGGACCCGATGTTCCGCCACGAGCGCGCCGGGTGGGTGGTCAGCATGGTCGCGTTGCCCGTCCTCGCGGCGGTGTACGGGCTGGTGGTGCTCGCCCTGCTACGGCGCCACGAGCCGACGATCATGCGCAAGTAGCCGCCCCGGCCTCCGCCGGTAGAGTGGAAACGACCTGTGGTGCGAGTGCCGCGCGCAGCCCCTGCCCCCGGCTCCGGCTCGCGTGGCGGAGGAAATGCGGCCGCCCATGGACGAGTACGCGTTCAGCCCCACCCACGTCGCCCCGCCGAACGGGATGGCGACCTGGGCAGCCCCGGACCCGGCGCGGCCCTCCGCCCGGCTGGACCCGCTGCTCCCGTTGCGGCTGATCGCGAACCAGGGCGACTGGGCGCAGGTGCTCTGCTCCAACGGCTGGACCACCTGGGTGGACGCCCGTCTGCTGGTCACCCTCCCGCAACCGCCGCCCGCCGTCGGGGGCCCGCCCGCGCGAACCGCCGACCCGCGCCCGGCGCTCGCCGAGGCCGAGACGGCGCTGGCCCGCTACCGGGCCCTGCTGGAGGACCTCGCGGCGGGCACCCAGGACCTGGAGTCCTTCCGGGAGCGGACCCGCGGACTGCGGCTCGGCCTGGTGGCGGACGGCGAGGCGATCTGGGTGTTCGACCCGGTGCACGACCGCTGGTGCTACTGCGACGGGCTGCAGCTGCAGACGTACGCGGCCACCGACCGGCCCGCGCCGCAGCCGGCGCCCGGCCCCGCGCCCGGGCAGACGATCGCGCCCGGCCCCGCACCCGGGCAGACGATCGCGCCGGTGCGCAGCCCGTACGCGCCCACCCGGACCGGTGAGCCGTGATCCCCGCCGACCGGACCTCCGCACCCAGCCTGCCCGCGGGCCTGGTCGGGCGGAAGGTCGCGGGCTACCAGCTGGAGGACGAGATCGGGCGCGGCGGGATGGCCGTGGTCTACCGGGCCAAGGACCTGCGGCTGGGCCGGACCGTCGCGATCAAGCTGCTGGCCCCGGAGCTGGCCCGCAACGAGGTGTTCCGGCAGCGGTTCATGCACGAGTCGGAGGCGGCCGCGGCGATCGACCACCCCCACATCGTGCCGATCTTCGAGGCCGGAGAGCACGACGGCATCCTCTTCATCGCCATGCGCTACGTCAACGGCGGTGACCTGCGTGCCCTGATCGACCGGGGCAGCCCCTTCCCGATCGAGCGCGCCGCCCGGCTGGCGCTGCAGATCGCCTCCGCGCTGGACGCCGCCCACGACCACGACCTGGTGCACCGGGACGTCAAGCCGGGCAATGTGCTGGTCGCCGCCGGGACGGACAGCGAGCACCCCGAGCACCTGTACCTGGCGGACTTCGGGCTCACCAAGAAGTCGCTCTCGCTCAGCGGGCTGACCAGCATCGGCCAGATCGTCGGGACGCTGGACTACGCGGCGCCCGAGCAGATCTCCGGCAAGCCGCTGGACGGGCGCTGCGACCAGTACTCCCTCGCCTGCGTGGTCTTCGAGATGCTCGTCGGCACCCCGCCGTTCCGCCGGGAGAGCGACCTCGCGCTGCTCTGGGCCCACCTCAACGACCCGCCGCCGCTGCTGCGCGAGCACCGGCCGGACCTGCCGGCGGCGGCCGAGGCCGCGGTGGCCCGGGCGCTCGCCAAGGCGCCCGGCGAGCGGTACGCCAGCTGCCTGCAGTTCGTCGCCGAGCTGCGCGCGGCCACCGTCCCCGCCCCGTGGGCCGCGGGCGGGCCGCCGACCCAGGTGGTCCCGGCGGTCGATCCGGGCATCGTCCAGGTGCCGGAACCGCCCGCCTGGGCCGCGCCGGTGGTCCACCCGCCGCCCTGGGACCGAGCCTGACGCCGTACCGCGACCGAGAGGAAGCCGCCGACCATGAACGCCGTGAGCCAGGTCTTCGCCATGCTCGCCGCCGCGATCCACCTGGTGGTGTGGCCGCTGGAGAGCTACCTGTACGGGCACCCACGGGTGCGCTACCTGCTCACCGGCAGCACCGCGGACGCCCCGGAGGTCCGGCTGTGGCGCTTCAACGTCGGCTTCTACAACCTGTTCCTGGCCCTCGGGCTGGTCGCCGGCCTGGTCCTGCTGCACACCGGCCACGCGGGGTCGGGGCGGCCGGTGATCCTCTACATCGGCGCGTTCATGGTGGCGGGCGGGATCACCCTGTTCGTCTCGGAGCCGAAGCTGTGGCGCGGTGCCCTCGGCCAGGCCGTCCCGGCCGCGGTCATCCTGATCGCCCAGGCGCTCTGAAGCTGTCGGCGGGTGGGTCACCACCTCGCGGCGCATGGCGCAGCATCTCTCCGCGGGTGGCTCAGCACCCCCCGGCGGAGTGGCTCAGCCGCCGCCCTCCGTCAGTTCACCGCGGTGCCGGACCCGGGCCGCGAGCAGCGCGCCGAGCGCGCCGGTGAGCAGGCCCCAGCCCGCCGCCAGCGGGACGGCCGTCCACAGCGCCGGGCGCAGCCTCAGGCTGCCGCTGCCGAATCCGGTCAGCGGGTTGTTGCCGCCGAGCACGGTGCCGAGCAGATCGGCGAGGCCGCCCTGACCGAGGCCGACGCCCAGGACGGAGAGCCCGTAGTCGGCGTCGATCCTGGTCCACAGCCCGACCAGCAGTACGGTGACGGCAGTGGCCAGGGCGAAGCGGACGGCGTGCTGCCAGAGCCGGACGGTGCGCGGGGAGCGCTGGGCGGCGAGGAAGGCGGCGGCCAGCAGCAGGAGGGCGGCCACCGGAAGCAGCCACCAGCTGCGGGCGTCGTGGTCGGCCAGGGTGCCGAGGTCGATGGTCGCCTCTCGCCCGTTCGGGGCGCGCAGCACCGAGCTGAGCGCCTTGGGGATGGGCAGGCCGACCGCGCCCTCCAGCCGTCCGTGCCACTGGGCGCCCAGCCCGAGGCCGAAGGCCAGCCAGACCAGGTCGGGCAGGGCGAGCAGCACCACGGCCAGGGTCTGCCGGGCGTTGCCGTGCGCGATCGCGGTGATCACCCCGGCCACCGCGCCGATCACCACGTACGCCAGCAGCACCATCCAGAGTGCGAACGCGGTTGGGCGGACGGCGAGTTGGTAGCGCAGCAGGGCACCCGGCAGCGGCGCCCGCCGGGACACCGCGAAGGCGGCCGCGAGCACCAGCAGCAGCCAGGCCGACCCGATCCCGATGGTGGTCGGGCCGTCCGCGTGGAAGCCGACCTCCGGGGTGAGTCCGAGCGCGCTGCCGATGGTCTGCGCCAGACTGCCGCCGAGTGGGACCACGAACGTGTGCTTGGCCACGACCGTGATCAGCACCAGGGCGAGCACCCAGAGCAGCACCGTCCGGACGATCCGGCCGAGCAGTTCGCCGCCCCCGGCCACCGCGCGGAAGCGCAGTTGACGCAGGAACACCTCGGCCATCGCGACCGCGCCGACCAGCGAGACGGTGAGCGGCATCGCGGTGACCCCGGCGTCCACGGCGGCGAAGCTGCCGGCGCCACCGTCGAGTTGGACGGATCCGCCGACGGCGAGCGCCATCGTCGCGGCGAGGACGGGCGGGAAGCCGCCCTCGGGAAGGTCCCCGGCACCGGCCAGCCAGAGGCCGAGCGCGGCCACCGCCGCCATCGCGACCAGCCCAGCCAGCACGACGGCGAACGCGTCCAGCCATCCGCGTACGACGCCGGGCGGGCCTGCGGCCCGGGTGATGGGCTGCTGCATTCCGCCTCCTCTGGCTGAGCCGGCCGGTCCGGTCCCGGGGACTCGACTCCCACGGGTGCCGGTCTCCCCGGGGTGTCGGGTTCCAGCCTGACCGACCGCCGGTGGGCACGCTCGGCGACGGCCGCCAAACCTGCTGTTGCGACAAACGGGGTACCGAGGGAGAAAGGGAACCCACTGGCAGGAGCTTCCCGTGCCGGCCGTTCTCGCCGGCCGCCTGCGAAACGGAGCCTCGATGAGTTCCCAACCGCCTCCCTCCGGCCCGCCGAGCGAGCCCCCGTTCGGCCCGCCGTCCGGTCCCCCGTCCGGCCCACTGGCCGGACCGCCATCCGTACCCCCGCCGCCCTCGGGCCCGCCCGGACCGTCCGGGCCATCCGGGCCGTCCGGGCCGCCTTCGGGTGGTGGCGGCAGCGGCGGTGCCGGTGGCGGTCGCGGGCCGCACACGCCGTGGTGGCGCTCCGGCAGGGGCCTGGCGGTGGCGGCCACCACGGTGGCGGCGGCCGTGGTGGCCACCGTGCTGATCGTCAACAACCAGGGCGGCGGCGGCAAGACCGAGACGCTGCCGACCGCGAACGAGGTCGCACTGCAGGCACCGGCCGATCCGGGCCCTGACCCGTTCACCCCATCGGTGGAAACCACCCCGGTGACTCCACCGGCACCCGCCCCGGCGACCTCGCAGGCGCAGCAGCCCGGGCAGGCCGGCCACAGCACGTCCCCGGCCGCCCTGCACAGCGTCCAGGGGGCCTCGAACGGGCTCTACGCCGGGACGATGTCCAAGCCGAGCTGCGACACCGAGCGGCTGATCGGAATGGTCTCCACCGGCGACACCGGCCGGGCCTGGGCCTCCGCCGCGGGCATCGACCAGTCCGCGATCCCGTCCTACCTGCGCTCGCTGACCTCGGCGTACCTGCGAGTGGACACCCGGGTGACCAACCACAACTACAAGAGCGGCGCGGTGACCGAGTACCAGTCGGCGCTCCAGGCCGGCACCGCCGTACTGGTGGACGCCCAGGGCGTGCCAAGGGTGCGCTGCTCGTGCGGCAACCCGTTGAAGCCGCCGGTACTGGTCTCCGACGCCAAGTACGTCGGGCACCCGTGGCAGGGCTTCCAGCCGACCAACCTGATCGTCGTGGTTCCGGCGCCGCAGGCGGTGACCGAGATCGTCCTGGTCAACGTCGAGACGGGCGGCTGGTTCGCCCGCCTGACCGGGCGGATCGAGGTGGTGGACAAGCACGTCGAGGCGCCGAAGGGGCCGCTGGCACCGGGGGTTCCGCCGCCAGGGACGATGAAGCCGGGCACACCGACGGCGACCTCCTCGACCTCCGGCGCCACGTCAGGACCGGGCTCGGCGACCACCTCGAAGGGAAGTCCCTCGGGAGCGACCTCGTCCGGAGCGACATCCTCGGGCGCCAAGTCTTCGGGCGCCACGTCCTCCGGCGCCACGTCCTCCGGAGCAACCTCGTCCGGAGCGACATCCTCGGGCGCCAAGTCGTCGGGCGCGACATCCTCGGGCGCCACGTCCTCCGGGGCCACGTCTTCCGGCGCGTCGACGGGGACGGGGACGGGCTCTGCTTCGGCTTCGACCAGTTCGGCCAAGCCGTCGGAGACGACCGCGACGACGAACACCTCCGCCCCATCGACGGCGGCGACCACCGCCCCTTCGGCGCTCACCCAGTCGCCGCAGTCGCCCAGCAACAGGACCACGACGACCGGTTCCGGCACGACCTCGGCGGGTACCTCCACGAGTTCCGGCACGACGTCGACCGCCACCGCGCCCAAGCCCCCCACCACGACCGGCGCCACTCCCTGACCCCGCCTGACCCCGCCTGACCCCGCCTGACCCCGCTGCCACCGTCCGAACCCGGCCGGTGGCAGCGGCACGTCTCAGGGCAGCAGCACCTTCGCGTCCTCAGGCCCGAGCAGCCGCCCGTCCGCCGCCCGGACCTCCACCAGGGCGACCGGCTCCCCCGACGCGCGGTCGACCAGCCGGGTCCGGGGCTCGCCCTCGGCGAAGAACCACTGGTCGCCCCACTGCCGCAGCGCGGTGATCACCGGGAACAGCGCGCGGCCCTTCTCGGTCAGCACGTACTCCTGGTACGGGCTGCCGTCGGCGGCCGGGGCGAGTTCGAAGACGCCGTTCGCGACGGGCCCTCGGTGCCGGGTACGCGGGCCGCCAGGCCGACCGCGGCCGCGCCGAACGCACAGCCGGCCTCGGCCTGTCGGCCATGCTGGTCGCCTGGCTCCCCGCCGCGCTGCTGCCGTACTCGGTGTGGTGGCTGGTGCCCGCGATGGTCGTGATCGACTACGGCCTGCAGTCCGTGCACGTGATCAACCAACACCTCCTCTACCAGGTCCGCCCCGAGGCCCGGAGCCGCCTGACCGCGGGTTACATGCTGCTCCACTCCGCCGGCTGCGGGGCCGGCGCGATCGCCTCCACCGTCGGCTACGACCACGGCGGCTGGCCGGCCGTCTGTCTGCTCGGCGCCGCGACCAGCCTCGCCGCGCTCGGCTACTGGTGGGCGGCAGCCAGGCGCTGAGTGCCCGTCAGAGCTCGAACAGCGGAACGTCCAGCACCGCCGGAACCGGCTCCAGGACATCGCGCAGCGCGCGTATCCCGCGCCGCCACGCCGGGCCGTTCCCCGCCTCGCCCCACAGCTCCGCGAGCTCGGACCCCTCCTCCACCACCCGGTCGAGCGCCGCCACCGCGAGCGGGCGCAGCTCGACGGGCAGCGGGGGTATCGGCTCGTCCGGGCCGTAGGCGCTGTCCACCGCTGCGCCGCCCGGGCACTGGGCGGCGACCAGCGCGGCGGCGGCCACGGCCGCCACGCCCTCGCCGTCGTCCAGGTACTCCGGATTCCGGGCGGCGCGCTCCAGCGCCACCCGGAGGAGTCCAGCCCGCTCCTGCGGCGCGGCATCGTCGAGGCCGCCCGCGAAGTCCGCCGCGGTGTCGTTGTCGAAGCAGCCGATGTCCCAGGTGCCCATACCGGTCCCCACTCGTGCTCGTGTGCGATGGATGCTTGCACACCCCACTGACAATTCGACCTGGCCCCGACTTCGGGGATATTCGCTGGCCAACCGCACTTCGGGCGGGCAGAGTGCCGACATGATCAGCAGGGGACTGGACGGGGACGGGTACATCGCGCGGGAGGGCTCGCTGGTGCGGGTGCCCGCGGCGTTCGCGGCGGTGGTCGACACCGCCCGGGAGCGGATCGCCGCCGCCTTCGACCCGGCCCGGCTGCACAGCGCCTACCTCTACGGCAGCATCCCGCGCGGCACCGCGGTCCCCGGTGTCTCCGACCTCGACCTGCTGCTCGCCCTGCACCACGCGCCCACCCCCGCCGACCGCGCCGAGGCCGACGCGCTCGAAGCCGGTCTGGACGCCACCTTCCCCCAGGTCGACGGCGTCGGCGTGCTCCTGTTCTCCACCGGCACGCTGCTGAGCGAGTTGGAGCGCCACGACCTGGGCTGGTTCGTCGCCTGCCTGTGCACCCCGCTGCTCGGCTCGGACCTCGCCGGGCAGCTCCCCCGCTACCGTCCGACCTCCCTGCTCGCCCGCGAGACCAACGGCGACCTCGCGCTCGCCCTCCCCGGCTGGCGCGAACGGCTGGCCGCCGCCGGCTCGGACGCCGAGCTCAGGGCACTCAGCCGCGCGGTCTCCCGCCGGATCGTCCGTACCGGCTTCACCCTGGTCATGCCCCGCTGGGGCGGATGGACCAGCGACCTGGCGGCCTCCGCCGAGGCCTTCGCCGGCTACTACCCCGACCGCGCCGCCCAGTTGCGCCTCGCCGCCGTGATCGCCCGCACCCCCACGACCGACCGCGCCGCCCTCGGCACGCTGATCGACGACCTCGGCCCCTGGCTGGCGGCCGAGTACACCACCGTCCACGGGGAGAAGGCCCCGCGCCCTTGAGCGGCGACTCAACACTCAGTCAACGCAGGGAATCCCGCCCGCCTTCACCGCCGGCCCCTGCATCGGCAGGCCCGCGGCCGGGTCGGTGGAGCCCTCCGCCGAGGCCGAGGCTCCCGCGCTGGGGGACGCCGGGGTGGGAGTCGGCGTCCGGCCGGCGGCGAGCGTGAGCACGACGTGCCCCACCGCGACGGCGGAGGACGGGACGGCGGTGACCCCGTAGCGGGCCGCGATCTGCTGGGCGTCGGCCTTGGCGCCGCTGCCGTACGTCACCGTCGTCGCCCGGGTCCTCGCCGGTGCGTCCCCGATCCGGCCCGCCTGGTAGCCGAGTTCGACCAGCGCCTTGGACTCGGCGGAGGCCGCGCCCGCGCCGGCCGCCGCGTTGACGTCGACCACGGACTTGGGCGCGGCGCTGGGCGAGGGCGTTGCGGTGGCCGTCTCGCCGGGGGCCTCGCTCGGGGCCGCGGCCAGAGCCGCGGGCGCCGGTTCGCGGTTGAACAGCTGCCGGACGATCTTCTTGATCAGGTCCGGGTTGACGGTGTTGACCTCCTGCCCGCCGATGGTCTTGAACCCGGCGATCGGCAGGGTGTTGAACTCGACGTTGCCGCCGGTGAGGTTGGGCGCCTGCTGGGCGAAGTCGAGGATGTTCCACTCGTTGTCGATGACGACGTCCTTCTTGATCACCCCGAACAGCTTCTGCATCTGCCCGAAGTCGTTGAGCACGCCCTGCTGCTTGAGCCGGTACTCGACGGAGGAGATGAACGCCTGCTGCCGGTGGGTGCGGTCGAGGTCGCCGTTGGTGAGGTGGTGACGCTGACGGACGAAGGACAGCGCCTGGGCGGCGTTGAGCGAGCTGATCCCGGCGGGCAGCTTGAGGCCGGTGCCGCCGCCCTCGTGGGTGGCGGTGCGGGCGATGATCGGATCGTCGACCGGGTGGTTGAGGCAGACCTGGATCGGTTCGACGGCCTTGGCGATGTCGTA
Source organism: Kitasatospora sp. NPDC058190 (assembly GCF_042883685.1). NCBI lineage: Bacteria > Bacillati > Actinomycetota > Actinomycetes > Kitasatosporales > Streptomycetaceae > Kitasatospora > Kitasatospora sp. NPDC058190. The sequence continues at coordinate 30,296 of NZ_JBHVVI010000061.1, read as the reverse complement.
GAAGCCGATCAGGTTGACTTCCGCGAAGTGGTCGATCGGGACGTCGAGGAAGCTCTGCACGGTCTGGATGGTGGCCGAGCGCCCGGCCTCGCGGCTCTGCCGCTCCAGCTCCGCCTTGGACAGGCCCTTGCCGGCGAGTTTCGCCTCGGCGGCCTCCTTGGCGATGCCGTAGGCCTCCTTGATCTTGTGCATCTTGCCGTCGGCGCCGGCGGTCTGCACGTAGTCGTCGCGCGGGACGGACAGCGCGGTGACCTTGCCGCCGTTGGCCGGGATGTGCAGCACGATCAGGGCGTTGGTGTTGTAGCCGCCGATCTCGCTGGAGCCCGCGTGCAGTTCGTCCTCGACGAACTGCTTGGGAAGGTCGTTGCCGTCCATGTCCTTGCGGCTGTCCAGGCCGATCAGCAGGAGGTTGACGGACTTGTCCAGGTGCGGCGGCGCGTTCTTCTTGGCCTCGCTCAGCGCGGTGGACTTGATCATGCCGTCGTCCAGGCTTCGGTACTCGTACCAGGTGAAGCCGCTGGCGCCGAGCACGGCGGCCGACACGGTACAGGCCAGGGTGCGACCGGCCACGGCCAGCGAGGGGGCGCCGCGACGCGGGGTCCGGCCGCGGGGGCGGGGTCGGTTGCCGCGCTCAGCCACGGCGGCTCCTTCCGCTCGGGGCTGCGGCCCCGCCGGGTCGGCGGCGGTCGAGCACGGTCCGGATCACGATGACCAGCAGCGCGGCGGCCACCGCCTCCGCCATCACCGGGAACGCCCCGACCACCCAGCGCACCGCGCCGGTGCCGAGGCCCTTGCCCTGGTACTTGTCGGGGTTCGACAGGTACTCGACGCCCGCGGCCGTGAGCAGCACCACGATCGGGGTGGCGGTGACCACCCACCACCGGCCGGTCCGGCTGCACAGCGCGGCCGCGGCGGCCGTGCCGAGCACCGCGCCGACCGTGAAGAGGATGCCGACGCCGGGGCCGCCCAGCTCGTCCGCGATCCCGCCGAGCAGCGGCAGCCCGACCGCCGCCGGAGCCGCGAGCAGTCCGCCGCGCCGACGGGCCTGCTGCCTGCGGCGCGAGGCCCCGGCGCGCTGGGCGCGGACGTCCCGGGCCCGGTCGACCCCCCGGCCGCCGGCGGGACGGGAGCGCTGGGCGGGCACGGCACGGTCCTCGGTGCGCGGTCCCGCGTCCTGGTACGGCGTTCTCGCCCGCTGGCCGGCCATGCGCACTTCCCTCGGTCGTTTCGGCTGCGGCGGCGCAACCACGCCACCGCACGTGCCGGGACGCCTTCCGTCCTGCGGCGGTCCCAACTTCTACAGATCTGTAGAGGTTGGGCTGGAGCATACAAACCCATTTCAGCAAAGTCACCCGCCGCCGCTCGGCAGCGGCGGACCGCCCGGTGGGCCGTCGTTAGGATGACCATGATCCCCGCCACGTCGGCACACCAACAGGAACGCGTCAGAGGAGCAGAGCGTCACCATGTTTGAGAGTCTGAAGAACCTCGCGGGCAGGGCCACCGACCTCGCCCGTGAGCACAGCGACGTGCTCGGGCAGGGCCTGGAGAAGGTCGGCGACGTGATCGACGACCACACGGACGGCAAGTACAGCGGGCAGATCGACACCGGCGTCGAGAAGGCGAAGGACTTCCTGCGCAACCTCGACGGGGACCAGAAGCCCGCCGAATAGGCCTGCCGCGGGGCACGATCGACTGTACAGCGATCGAACGGGAATACGGGCGGACGGGGAGGGGCCGGAAGCGGTGAGTGAGGAGCACAAGGGGTCGCGCTGGGGGCGCTGGCTCGTGATCGGCGTCCTGGTCGCGGCCGGGTGGGGCATCGTCCGCGGGGGCGGGCACGACACCGCGGCGTCCTCCTCGCCGTCCGCCTCCGCCACCGCGGGCGGGGCGGCCGCGATCCCGTCCGGTGCGCCGTCCGCCGGGGCGCCCTCCGCCGCGCCGTCCAAGCCCTCCGGCCGCTACGACCCGGCGGACTACGCGGCGCCGGTGCGCCAGTACGCCGCGGAGGCCGGGGTCGATCCGCAGCTGCTGATGGCGATCCTCTACAACGAGTCGTACAAGCCGCACGACCCGGACCTCGAACGGGCCTGGCAGCGCAACAAGCCCGACGCCTCCTTCGGCATCGCCAACATGCACCGGGCCGCCTTCGACGACACCAAGCCCGGCCGCCCCTTCGCCTCCCGCCAGTGGGAGGAGCTGCCGGACGACCGCAACCTGGCGATCCAGGCCGCCGCCTGGCACCTGCACGACCTCTCCGGGCAGCTGCCCGCCCGGCCGAGCGCGCCGTTGAACAAGAACGAGCTGCTCGCCCTCGGCTACAACGCCGGCGCGGGCAACATGCTGGCCTTCGCCCGGGGCGTCAAGATCGGCCCGCAGGCGCAGTCCTACCTGGACCGCCTGCACGACAACTGGACGAAGTCCGGCGAGGCCGTGAAGTAGGCCGCGCCGCGGTCAGCCGCGCGCGCGGCGGCGGAGCCAGAACCCGGCGGCGACCAGCAGGACGGCCGCGGTGGCGGTGCCGATGGCGGCCCAGGTGGTGGCGTCGTCGGTGGTCTCGTGGGCGGGGGTGCCGGTGGCGGCCGCCGCCGTCACGGGGGTCGGCGCGGCCTCGGTCCTCAGGCCCAGCGGCGCCGGGTCGCTGATCGCCGCCGCCTCGACGTCGAGTTCGCGCTCACTGTGGCCGAGGGAGGGGAACGCGCAGTCGACGGTCACCCGCCAGTGCCCGGCCGGGAGCAGCTCGCGGGTGGTGTACGTCCCCGGCCGGCCCTGGACGGCGACCAGGCGCCAGGGGCCTACGGCGCGGCCGTCGTCGGCGGTCGCCGAGAGCGTGCCGGCGAACTCCTCGGTGACCGGGTCGTGGTCGTTCTCCCAGGTCGCGACAGTGCTGACGTGGCCGTTCTGCTGGCCGGTGACGTCCAGGTGGACGGAGTCGCCGTGGGCGGCGGCGGGTGCGGCGGCGGGCAGGACGGCCGCGACGGAGAGGGCGAGGGCGGCGAGGAGCGGGCGGGTTCGCATGGCGGGCATTCCTCGGGCGGTATGGGGTGAGGGCGCTTGGAGCAGTGGCGCTTGGAGCAGTGGCGCTTCGAGCGGTGATTCTTTGAGCGGTGGTGCTTTGAGCCGTGGATGCCGGATGCGGCCGCCGTCGGGTGGTGACGGCGGCCGCACCCGTGTTGCGCGGGTTCGAGCGTGCTTACGAGGTCTTCAGCAGCGACCAGCTCTGGTACGGCCGGCCGTTCGGCTGCTGCAGCTCCAGCAGCCAACCACCGTAGTACCAACGGTCGCTGAGCCCGAGCACCAGGGTGGAACCGGCCGCGGTGACGGTGAAACCGCCGTCGGTGGCGCCCAGTTGCCACTTCTGCGCGGCGTTGTCGGTGCACGGCTGCTGCGCCACGTACTGCCCGGCGACGGCCGTGCCGCCGAGCTGCAGGCACTTGTCGGAACGGACGGACTTGATCCGCACGGCGCCGTCACCGGCGTCCTCGAAGGCCCACTTCTGGTTGGCGTAGCCGGTGCGCTGGTAGGCGATGGCCACGGTGCCGTCGTTCATCGAGCTGCCCCACAGGTCGGCGGCCTGGCCGGTGAGGCCGTTGACCAGGGTGTAGTGGGTGCCGGGCTGCGGGTGGCCCGCGTCGGCGAGGGTGCGGAAGGTGGCGGCGCGACCGGGCTTGGAGACCGCCCCGGCGGCGTCCCGGACGGCGACGGCCACGGTGTAGGAGGTGCCGGGCGCCAGTCGGACCACGCCGACCACGGTCGAGCGGACGGTGCCGATGGTCTGGCCGTTCAGCTGGACGTCGTAGCCGGCCGCGGCCGGGACCGCGTTCCAGCTCAGCATCACCGAGTTCTGGGTGATCTGACTGGTCGTCACCTCAGGAGCGCTTCCACCTCCGGTGGTCGGGGTCGCGGTCGGCGACGGCGATCCGGTCGGTGTGGCGGTGGGGCTGCCGGTGGGCGTCGGGGACGGCGAGGGCGTGCGGGTGGGCGATCCCGTAGCCGTCGGAGTGGGCGTGGGAGTGGGCGTGGGAGTGGGGTTCGGGCCGGTGCCGTTGCCCGCGATGAGGAAGCGGTTGTTGGCGACGTTCCAGTGGGTGGCCAGGTAACTGCCGGGCGCGGGGTCGGTGTTGTAGTAGTCGTCGTGGCCGCAGTCGAGCCGGTCGTCATGGGCGCGGTCCGGGCAGACGATCTGCATCTTCGGGTAGTAGGGGGCGTCCGAGTAGCACATGATGTCCCACTCGTCCGTACAGTGACCGGCCTTGCTGGAGTGGGGCGCGCTGTTGTTCACCGCGCCCAGGTTGTGGCCGAGTTCGTGCGCGGCGGTGGAGCCGCTCCAGCAGCCGGAGTCGGTCCGCCCGTACGAGGGGCCGAAGTTGCTGAGGTTGTCCTGGCCGGGGCGCTCGTCGCCGGCGAAGGTGCCGATGCCGCAGTACACCTTGGCATCGGTGAACATCATGTACTTGCGGTCCTTGCGGTTGAACCCCTGCGCGGCGAGGGCCTTGTTGCTCGCGTTGAAGTCCTGGATCTCGGAGTCGGAGATCTGCACGTTCAAGACCGAGGCGGTGCAGTCGGATTCGGTGACGAAGCGGACGTGCCGGACGCCGCCGGTCTCCTGGGCGCTGGCGTTGTAGATGACGTCGACGTCCGCGGCCCACTTCTTGAACGAGGACAGGTACTGGGCGAAGCGGTCGTTGCCCGGGGTGTGCACGTACACCACCTGGACGCGGTTGCCGCTGCTGCCGTCACCCTCGCAGACCAGGCCCGAACCGGCGGCCGGGGCCTGGGAGGGGGCGCCCTGCGGGGCGCCCGCGGTGCCGGAGTCGCTCAGCAGCGCCTTCTGGGTCGCGTCGAGGACGGGCGCGCCGCCCTTCAACAGGTCGGCCGCGGCGGGCGGCTGGGCGTTCGTCGGCGGGGTGAGCGCGGGCGCCTGGGCCACCGGGGCGGCCACCGGCTGGACGTCCTTGTGGATGTCCACGTCCTTGGGCGGCACGTCCGGGCCGTGGCTGCACTGGGTGCTGCCGGTGACCTCCAGCATGTTGCCGCAGCGGTCACTGGTCGGCAGGCTCAACCCCGCGTAGACCAGGCCGCGTTCGGGCTGGTCCTTGGGTATCGCCTTGGGCGGGGCGGCCTTCTCGTCCCGCTTCGGGGCGGGCGCCTTGGTCGCGCCCTCGGCCGTGCCGGTCTGACCGGGGGCACCGTCGTCGCCACCGTCCGAGACCGCGTCGGCCCGGTCCGCCGGGGCGTCCGCCGCCGCGACCGCGCTGTGCACGGCCGCCGGCTCCAGCGCGCTGCGCAGACCCAGTGTGCCCGCGATCAGTCCGGCCGCCACCGCCACGGCGACCAGGGTGCTCCTGCGGGTGAGCCGGCGGCGCCTGCGCCGACGGAGTTCGCTGCTCCGGTGTCCCATCGCGTTCCTTTCCTCGTGCGACGGCCCGCGCGCCCCGTGGTGAGGGACGCCCGGACCTTCCGACACTCCGGAGAGCGACTGGGGCGGCCGGGAATAACAGAAACCTCTTGCGAAATCCTTCGCGGCGTTCGAAACCCTGAGGCGGCGACCGGGCGAGGGCGTGGAGAGGCCGGGGAGCGCGTTCGGGGGATGCGCGCTCCCCGGCACGGGGGTGGCGGCCACCCGGCCGGCGTCCCGGAGCTGGCGACCCGGGCGGCCGAGACGGAATGCCGGACCTGGTGACGAGTGGTGACCAGAGCTCCGACCGGGCAGGTTCGCGCCCCGGACCTGCCGGTGCCGACCGGTGTCCGACGGTCCGTCACGCGGGGGGACCGGTCAGGCCGCGACCGTGATCCGAGCCGGGGACGCCGCCGGCGCCCCGGTGACCCCGGCGACCCCGAGGCTGCCGTGCAACCGGGCCAACCCGGCAGCGAGCACGGTGCGGTCCCCGGCGAGCCAGAGCCGCAGGGCCGCGGAGAGCGCCGCGCTGGCCGGTCCGGCCGCCGGCCCGCCGGTGCGCGCGAGCCGCTCACCCAGCAGCGGCAACAGCTCCGCCACCGGGGCGGGCAGCCAGAGGGTCAGCGCGCAGGGCGCGGGCCGGGCGAGGACCCGCAGCAGCGGCAGGACGGAGGCCTCGTCGTGCAGCGCCGGGACGACCTCCAGCAGGCCGTCGACCGCCACCTCGGAGACGTCGCCGCCGTGGCCGCGCGCGAGGTCCCGCAGCAGCGCCCGCTCGGCGGCGGTGATCCGGACGGTCAGCATGACCTCGTCGTCACAGTCCATGGTCACGGTCCCCTGTCGTGGCGTCAGTGGAGTCGGGGGCGGGCCGGTGGCGCAGACGGGTCATCAGGCCCTCCTTCTCCGCATACCATGGTGGCCCTCGCACGCCTGGGCGGCGAGGGTCCAAAGACCCCCCCTCGGCGGGCGGCGAGGCCGTCGTCGTTCCCGCAGGTCAGCCGTATCCTCGGGAGCGAGATCCGGACCTCCGACCGATGGACCGTTGGAGTGATCCACCCGCGCTCGGCGCAACGCCTATGGCACCGGCGCGTTTCCCATGACGTGCGCCCTCCCACAGTGGCGCACGCGGGCTCGCGTCCACCGGTCCCCCGGTTCCCGGCCGGCCCGCCGGTACCTTCCCCCGGTACCGCCGCACCGTCCCCTCCGATGAGAGGTAGTGTCATGGCCCTGCCGACAGACACCCTGCTGTCAGAGACCCGGAAACGGATCGCCCCGCCGAGAACCGCGCCGCCCCCCACCCCCACGACCCGCTCGGCCGTCCCCCCGCTCGCCCCCGGCGCGCTCCCCGGCCTCGGCCACGCCGCCGCCCTGCTGCGCGACCCGCTCGGCTTCCTCGGCTCCCTGTCCCGCTACGGCGGTGTGGTCCGCATCCGGCTCGGGCCGCGCACCGTCTGCGTGGTCACCGACGCCCGGCTGGTCCACACCCTGCTGGTCGCGCTCGCCTACGACTGTCCGCGCGGCGCCGTCCAGGACACCCTGAAGACGGCCTTCGGCGACGGCCTGCTGATGTCCGAGGGCCAGGCCCACCGCGACCGCCGCCGGATCATCCAGCCCGCCTTCGGTCCGGACCGGATGGCCGAGTACCTGACCGTCATGCACCAGGTCGCCGAGGAGCGCGCCGGACGTTGGCGGCCCGGCCAAGTCCTCGACGTGGCCAAGGAGATGAACCACCTGGCGCTGGAGATCGTCACCCGCACACTGTTCGACGCCCGGCTCGGCGAGGACGCCACCCTCGCCTTCCACCGGGCGCTGCCGGACCTGGTGAAGGGCCAGATCGTCCAGTCCCTGTACCCGCACCCGGCGCTCGCCCGGCTGCCGCTGCCCGTCAACCGGCGCTTCGACGCCGCCGTCCGGGTGCTCAACCGGGTCGTCGACCAGGCCGTCAACGGCCGCTCGGGCCCTGCTGGTTCGCAGGCTCGGGTGGAGCACCGGGGCACCCTGCCCGCCCTGCTGCGGGCCGCCACCGACCCGGCCACCGGCCGTCCGCTCACCGAGGCCGACGTCCGCTCCGAGGCGATCACCATGTTCGGTGCCGGGACGGAGACCGTCTCCACCACCCTGACCTGGCTGCTGGACGAACTCCTGCGCCACCCCGAAGTCGAGGCCCGCCTCCTCGCCGAACTCGACGAGCACCTGCCCGCCGGAACCGCCCCCACCCCGGAGGCGCTCGCCCGGCTCAGCTACACCCGCAGCGTCACCCAGGAGGTGGTGCGGCTGCACGCGCCCAACGCCTTCCTGATGCGCACCGCCCAGGTGCCGGTCGAGCTCGGCCCGTACGGCATCCCGGCGGGCACCGAACTGCTCTACAGCCTCACCGCCCTGCACCGCGACCCGGTCCGCCACCCCGAGCCGCTCGTCTTCCGGCCCGAGCGCTGGCAGGACGGCGGCGGGGCCGGGCGGCCGTCCTTCCTGCCGTTCGGGGCGGGCAAGCACAAGTGCATCGGGGAGGCCTTCGCCTGGGCCGAGCTGACCGTCGCGGCTGCGGCGATCCTGCGCCGCTGGCGGCCGGTCGCGGTGCCGGGGGCGCGGGCCCGGGAGGTGGTGTGGACGACGGTCCAGGCGCAGGGGCTGCGGGTGCGGCTGGCGCCGAGCTCGGCGGTTCCGGCAGGTGCTACGGGGGGTCCGGCGGGTGCTCCGGCGGCTCCGGCAGGTGCTCCGGCGGCTCCGGCGGCCTCGCCGGGCGACGCGGCGGGTGCCGAGCGGGCGGCGGCCGGCGGGTGCCCCTTCACGGCCGCCGCAGCCGCGCCGGCCGCTCCCGCCCGGCGCCGCCTGCCCGCCGAGCTGCGCGCCTCCGCCGACCGGCACGCCGACTGGGCGGTCCGCCAGGGCCTGCTCACCCCGGCCGAACTGCCCGGCTACCGGACCTACGCGCTGCACGAGCTGATCGGCCTCGCGTTCCCGACCGCCCGGGGCGGCGAGCTGGACCTGCTGGTCGACATGCTCGGCTGGTTCACCATCCTGGACGACCGCTTCGACGGCCCGCCCGGACGCCGCCCCACCCAGGCCCGCGCCCTGGTCGACCCGCTGATCACCGCCCTCGACGGCGGCGCCCCCGCCGACACCGCCGACGACCGCCTCCTCGTCGCCTGGCGGGAACTCTGGGATCGCCAGACCAGGGCGATGTCCCCCGCCTGGCGCGCCCGGGCCGCCCGCGAGTGGCGGGCCTGCCTGGCCACCTTCACCGCCGAGGCCGAACACCGCTCCCGCGGCACCGTCCCCGCGCTCGGCCTGAGCCTCACGGACACCATGCGGCTGCGCCGCCACGGCAGCTGTGCCTACCCGTTCATGAACATACTGGAACGGGTCCACGGCGCCGACGCCCCCGCCGCCCTGCACGCGGAGCCCGCACTGCACCGCCTGCGCGCCAACACCGCCGACGCGGCCACGCTGATCAACGACCTCTACTCACTGGAGCGGGAGGAACGCCAGAGCGCCGCCGCCTTCAACACCGTCCTCACGCTGCAACGGGTCCGCGGCTGCACCCGCAGCCGCGCCGTCCGCGCGGTGCGCGCCCGGGTCTCCCGGCTGCGGCAGGAGAACGAGGAGCTGCGCCGCGAGCTGGGCCGCCGCCACCCGGCGGGGCGCTGGTACCTGGACGGCACCCGGGAGCTGGTCGCCGGCGTGCACGCCTGGACCAGCACCAGCGTCCGCTACCTGGTGCCGGACGCACAGCCGCGCTGAGCCCCGCCGCGGTCCTCGTGACGGCCGCTACTCGCGACCGCCCCTACTTGCGGTCGCCGAGCGCGAACAGCAGCAGGACGAAGCCCGCGAACAGGTGGGTGGCGAAGACGTAGATGCCCGCGCGGATCAGCATCGCCTTGCGGCGGCGCTTCTCCTCACTCGTGCTGTCACTGGCACTGTCGCTCATGGCGCGGGTCTCCTCGGGTCGGCCGGTCGGGTCGGGTGCGGTCGCTGGCGCGGGCTGCGGACTCAGCGAGGTGACCGGCCGCCGGTCGCACGCAGCTCGGTCAGCAGCGCGCCCTGGTCGGTGATCAGCTCGGTCAGGATCCGACGTGCCGCTCGCAGCAGGTCGGCGACGTCCGGGGTGCTGAGCGCGTACACCACCGTGTTGCCCTCGCGGGTGGCCGTGACCAGCTGGGTGCGGCGCAGCACCGCGAGCTGCTGGGAGAGGTTGGACGGCTCGACCTCGATCTCCGCCAACAGCTCGCGCACCGGCCGGGGGCCGTCCTGGAGCAGCTCCAGCACCCGGATCCGGACCGGGTGGCCGAGGGTGCGGAAGAACTCCGCCTTGGCCTGGTACAGCGGGACCGGCATCGTCCGCTCCCTCTCTCGGATCCGGCTCGGTGGTCGTCCGACCGGGCGGGGTCCGTGCCGCGGCCGGTAGGCATCATCGCGACAGATGAAGATTTCTTCAAGTCATCACAGCAGGAGGTGACCTCCCCCACACCGCCGCCGGATTCCCGGCAGGCCGGGGCCGAGCCCGGGACGCTGCCAACTCCCGGGCTCGGCTGTCAGGGTGACGAGCCGTCAGCAGACTACAGGCAGATCCAGGGCGACCGGGGCCGGCCCCTGGAAGCTCTTCTCCACGGCGAAGGAGGCGTGCACGACCGAGCCGCACGGCACGGTGGCACTGATGCCGTCCACCCGTACCGTGCTGGTCGAGAAGACGGTGCGCCCGGACACCGCGCCGAGCGAGCCGCCGCCGACGACCTCGGCCGACAGCCTGGTGACCAGCTCCTGCGGCGCCGGCGGCCACGGCGTCCCCGGCGAAGGCGGCCCGGCCAGCCCGATCTGCCCGTACAGCACGACGCTGTCACCGGCCACCTCCGCGCACACCTTGGTGGACAACCCGGCCTGCAGACCGGACCAGCCGCAGGTCGTGACCGTGGCCACGGCGGCCTGCGGCACGGCGGCGAGCGCCGGCACGGGCGTCGCGAGCAGCGCGGCGGCACCGACCGCGCCCGCCGCGATCCGCTTGATGCGGTTCATGAACTCCCCCTTCGGAGGGTGTGAGGAATGGATCGAGAACATGCAATGTGGCACATGTGATATTTCATCCGTGCCATGACCAAGACTTTGCCATGAGATTCCAATACCTAGGTGCACTTTCACCTTCGAACCATCGACCAGGCCGAAATCAGACCTTCGATGGCGCGTTCCAGCCCGAACGGACGAACATCCGCACCATCCCGGACGTCGCCGCGTTGAACCCGGGGTGAACCGCCTCCGCACCGCCGTCGCGGCCCTGGCCGCCCTCGCCTCGCTCCTCGGCTTCGCCCCGGCCCCCGAGCCGCTGCTCGGCGCCGAGATCCGCCGGATCCCGACCGAGGAGCGCGTCCTCGCCCTCACCTTCAACGCCGCCTGGAACGAAACCGGGCTCGACACCGTCCTCGCCGTCCTGCGCGACCGCGCCGCCCCGGCCGTCTTCTTCCCCACCGGCGACTTCGCCGACCGACACCCCGGCGCCGTCCGCGCCATCGCCGCCGCAGGACACGGCCTCGGCAACCACTCCTACAGCCACCCCGACTTCACCACCCTCACCCCCGACCAGGCCCGTGCCGAGGTGCGCCGCGCCGACACCGCCATCCGCCGCGCCGCCGACGCCGACGCCGACCCGCTGCCGTTCTTCCGCTTCCCGTACAGCGCGACCACCCCACAGGCCGTCGCGACCGTCAACGGACTCGGCTACGCGGACCTGGAATTCACCGCCGACACCAACGGCTACCTCGGCCCCGGGCACGGCATGACCACCGACCGCGCCGTCGACCGAGCCCTCGCCGCCCTCACCCCGGGCGCCGTCCTCCAACTCCACGTCGGCGCCACCGACGAAGGCGGCCCCGACACCTGCCTCGACGCCGAGGCCCTCCCCCGCATCATCGACGCCGCCCGGGCCCGCGGCTACCGCCTCATCGACCTGCGCACCCTGCTCGACCGGTAACCGGCCCGGGCATGCCCGACTGTCGGCGGAGCAGGACCGGGCCATGGTCCGGCTCCGCCGTTCGGTAGCGGCCTCGCCTCTCCCGCTGCCACCGTCGACCGGCGTTGCTGCGGCGCTGCCGCCACCCCGGGTGAGCGGCGGGGCACGGGTCACCCCTGAATCAGCGCAGCGCGTCCCTCAGGGCGTCCACGCGGGCGACGGCCTCCGCGAACGCCGCACGGTCGAGGCGACCGGAATCGAGGGCGGCGGCGAGGGCGGCGGCGGCGTCCTCGGCCTGTTGCGGGTCGCGGGCGGAGCAGAGCAGCAGGTCCATGCCGGCCGAGGCGGCGGTGACGGCGCGGGTGCCGGTGTCGCCGAAGGGGGTGAGGGCGCCGGCTTCGAGGGCGTCGGTGATGGTGACACCGTCGAAGCCGAGGCGGTCGCGAAGTTCACCCTGGATGACGGTGGGTGACAAGCCGGCCGGGCGGTCGGGGTCGAGGGCCGGGTAGATCGCCCAGGAGGCCATCACCAGACGCACGCCCGCCGCGATGGCGGCTTGGTACGGGGCCTCGCCGCGAGTGCGGAGCTGGGACAGCGGGACGGGGAGGGTGACCGGGCGGAGGTCGGTGTTCTCGTCCTGGGCGGCGGAGCCGAGACCGGGGAAGTGCTTGGCGGTCGCGGCGACCCCGAGGCCCTGCTGGGCGGCGAGGAAGGCGCTGCCCAACTCACCCACCCGGTACGGGTCCTGGCTGTAGGAGCGCTCGAAGTGGTCGATGAAGTTGTCCGGGGTGTCGTAGACGTCGAGCACCGGCGCGAGGTTGACGTTCAGCCCGGCGCCGGTGAGCGTCGCGGCGGCGCCGGTGCCCGAGTCCACGGCGGCGGCGAGCGGGTCGGGGGCCGATCCGGCGCTACGGGCCGAGAGTTCGGGCGCGCCGGGCAGGCGGCGGACCTTGCCGCCCTCCTGGTCGGTCATCAGCAGCAGCGGGCGCGGGTGTGGCGCCTCGGCCGCCGCCTGCTTCAACTGGGCTACCGCCTCAGCGAGTTGCGAGGTGACATTGTCGCGGAACAGGATCACCCCGGCGGCCCGACCCTCCCGGATCGCCTGGAGCACTCCGGGTGGCGGCATCGAGCCCGGGTAGGAGAGTACGATCCGGCGCCCGGCGAGCTGACGGGAGTCCTGGTCCTGGCTGATCACCGTTGCGGCCCTCTCTGTGGGGAGCCCGCCGCCACGCGTCGTCGACCCGGCCGGGACCGGCCCGAGCGCGGCCCCCAGCACCAGCAGCACTGACCCGAGCTGGGCAACACGCCGGAACGGGGCCATCATGCCTCCAGGGTGAGCAGCGGCCTACGGTTCGCCAGCGTACCCAGGGATCGACTGTCCGGCAGCCCGGGGAGCGCCGTGACTGCCCGCACCGGCAGCACACAGGGTGATCACATGGTCGATCGGCTGGACAATCCAGGCACTGACGCCGGGCCGTCCCCGGCCCCAGGTACGGCAGGTACGGCTTCGGGGCAACGGCACGGAACCCGCCGCCACCCCCACGGAAGCCCGGCTACCCCGCGCGCCGGACCAACTGCCCCAGTACCGCTACCCCTTCGTCGATCTCACCCGGCGAAACCGCCGCGTAGCCGAGGACCAGGCCCGGCGGGTAGGGGAGCCGGGCATGCCAGGACAGCGGCTGCACCTTCACACCCGCCGCCAGCGCCGCCGCGGCCAACTCGGTGTCACTGCAGCCGAGTTCCTCCGGCAGGGTCAGCATCAGGTGAAGGCCCGCGGCGGCACCGTGCACCGTGGCGCCGGGCAGGTGGGTGCGGATGGCGGCGATCACGGCGTCCCGGCGGCGGCGGTGGCGGCGGCGCAACAGCCGCAGGTGGCGGTCGAGTTCACCGGATTCCATCAGCCGCGCCAGCACCAGCTGGGGCAGCACCGGGCTTCCGAGGTCGGCGAAGCGTTTGGCGTCCAGGACGGCGTCACGCAGGCGCGGGGGCACCAGCAGCCAGCCGGTGCGCAGGGCGGGGGCGAGCAGTTTGGAGATGCTGCCCGCGTAGCAGACCTGGTCCGGCAGGGCGGCCCGGAGGGCGGGGACGGGCGGGCGGTCGTAGCGGTGTTCGGCGTCGTAGTCGTCCTCGATGACGAGCCCGCCCTCGCTCGCCCAGCCGAGGAGTTCGCGGCGCCGGTCGCCGCCGAGGACGACGCCGGTCGGGTACTGGTGGGCGGGGGTGAGCAGGACGGCCGGGGCGCCGGTGGCGCGCAGCGCGTCGACCCGGATGCCCTGCGCGTCGACGGGCACGGGCGGGGTGGCGGCGAGCCAGTGGGCGAGCTGTTGGCGGGCGCCGAGCGATCCCGGGTCCTCGACCGCGGCCTCGGTGATGCCCAGGTGCCCGAGGGCGCGGCCGAGCAGGGCGAGGGCCTGGGCCGTCCCGGCGACGACGAGCACCTCCTCGGGGTCGGCCCGGATGCCCCGGTTGCGGGCGAGCCAGTGGGCGACGGCCTCGCGCAGGGCGGGCGCGCCCCGGACGTCGCCGTAGCCGAGGTGGTGGGCGGCGAGACCGTCGAGGACGGCCCGCTCGGCGCGCAGCCAGGCGCCGCGCGGGAAGGCGGCCAGGTCCGGGACGCCGGGGGTCAGGTCGATCCGGGCGGGGGCGCCGCGCAGGTGGTCGAAGACCTCGGGGCCGGGGTCCGCTCGGAAGATGACGGGCGCGGGGCGGGGTCGGGGCGGTGCGGCGGCGGGGACCGGGCCCGCGACCACCACCGTGCCGCCCCTCCCCCGCCCCGCGACCTGCCCGGCCTCGGCGAGCCGACGATAGGCGTCGGTCACCACCCCTCGGGAGACGCCGAGTTCGGCCGCCAGCACTCGGCTGGCGGGGAGCCGGGTGCCCGCCGGGAGGCGACCGTCGGCGACAGCCTCGCGCAGTCGACGTGCGAGCCACTGGGTGAGGCCGCCGGGCGGGGCGTCGGCCGCGTCGAGCTGGAGGAAGTCGGCACCGAGCTCTTTGGACCTGTCGACCGCCTCATCTTTGGACCTGTTCACCGGTCCATACTGGCGTGAGGGTGGAGCCATGACCACCCGAACGAGCACACACCACACCCCCTACGTCCACGGCTACTCCGACACCGAGGCGCAGCGCCTCGGCGACCAGGCCGACACCCTCGCCGAGCTGCTCCACGCGGGCACGGCCTACCCGGCGGGCAGCCGGGTGCTGGAGGCGGGCTGCGGGGTGGGGGCGCAGACGGTGCACCTGCTGGCCGGGAGCCCCGGGGTGCTGCTGACGGCGGCGGACCTCTCGGCGGACTCGCTGTCCCGGGCCCGGGCCCGGGTGGCGGCCGAGGCGCCCACCGCCCAGGTCGCCTGGCACCACGGCGATCTGCACCGACTGCCCTTCGCCGACGGCGCGTTCGACCACGTCTTCCTGTGCTTCGTGCTGGAGCACCTGCCGGACCCGGCCGCCGGTCTGGCGGCGCTGCGCCGGGTGCTCCGGCCGGGCGGGACGATCACCGTGATCGAGGGCGACCACGGCTCGGCCCTCTTCCACCCGGAGAGCGCGCCGGCCCGCCGTACCGTCGACCACCTGGTCCGGCTCCAGGCCGAGGCGGGCGGCGACGCGCTGATCGGGCGTCGGCTGTACCCGCTGCTCACCGCCGCCGGCTTCGCGGACGTCACGGTCCGCCCCCGTACGGCCTACGCGGACGGCGGCCGCCCGGCGCTGGTGGAGGGCTTCACCCTGCGGACCTTCGTCGCGATGGTCGAGGCCGTCCGGGCGGAGGCGCTGGCCTCCGGGCTGACCACCCCGGAGGCCTTCGACCACGGCATCGCGGACCTGCGCCGCGCGGCCGAGCCCGGCGGGACGTTGCACTACACCTTCTTCAAGGCGGTGGCGGTCAACCCGTAGCCGGAAGCCCGGGCCCGTCCTCCCGGGCGAAGTGGAACGGCACGCCCAACCGGGCGGCCACCTCGCGGCCGACGGACTCCGCCTCGGCCTCCTCGGGCCAGGGCGGGACCTCACCGTTGAAGATCCGGATGTCGCCGCCGTGACGGATCGTCGCGAGCACGTAGCCGCCCGGGTGCCCGGCGGTCACCGCCCGCAGGTCCACGCACCAGCCGAAGGTGTCGCCGTCCCACTCGGCGCGGATCGACTCGACGCGCTCCGGCAGCGCCTCGGCCTTGGCGGCCAGGCCGGCCGGGTCCGCCGGGTCTGCCCGCGGGGTCGGTCCGCGACCGTCCAGGCCGAGCTCCACCCGCCGGACCGTGATCACGTCCATGCAGGCGGGGATGCCGGGCACCGGATCCGGCGACGCGTCACGGATCGCCTTGATCGCGTACACCTGGCGCGAGGCGGTGAGGTGCTCGTCCACCGCGCGCCGGGAATCGGTGGACAGGGCCTGCCAGATCGGGTCGTCCATGGCCGCCATCCAAGGGGAGGGCGGCCGGGCCGGCAAGCGGTTAATCCGGCGGTCAGCCGGAGCTGTCGCCGAGGTCCGCGAGCAGGGCGCGCATCGCGTCGACGAGCGCGGCCTTCTGCGCCTCGTCGAGGCCGGCCAGCATCCGGTGCTCGTTGGCGACGTGGTCGGGCAGGGCGCGGTCGATCAGGGCGTGGCCCTCGGGGGTGAGTTCGACGTCGCGGCTACGGCCGTCCTGGTCGCTGCGGGTGCGGGTGACCAGACCCCGGGCCTCCAGGCGGTCCAGGCGCTGGGTGATGGCGCCGGAGGTGACCATGGCGGACTGCATCAGGCCGGTGGGGGTGAGGCGGTAGGGCGGGCCGCTGCGTTTGAGGGTGGCGAGGACGTCGAAGGAGGCCGCGTCCAGGCCGTGTTCGGCGAAGGTGCGGTTGAGCTCCGCATCCACCAGGCGGTAGAGGCGCTTGAGCCGGCCGAACACCTCCATCGGGGAGGTGTCCAGCTCAGGCCGCTCGGCGGCCCATTGCGCTACTACGCGGTCCACATGATCTGCCACAGGTTCAGGGTAGGGGATGCCCAGGAAATTCCTTAGCGGTGAGGTAACTGTGAGCCACGTCACCGGTCGATTCCGATGGAAGATGCCTTAGCGCTGAGATACATTGGCTTAGTGCTAAGAAATCGCCTCGCCATCGTGCTGGTGACGGCCCTGGCCCCCGCCATCTGGGGGACGACCTACCTCGTCACCACCGAAATGCTCCCGCCCCACCGACCGCTGCTGGCCGCCGTCATCCGCTGCCTGCCCGCCGGACTGCTGTTGATCGCCCTCACCCGCACCCTGCCCAAGGGCGACTGGTGGTGGCGCGCGCTGGTCCTCGGCGCGCTCAACATCGGCGGCTTCCAGGCCCTGCTGTTCATCGCCGCCTACCGCCTGCCCGGCGGCATCGCGGCCACCGTCGGCGCCGTCCAACCGCTGATCACCGCCGCGCTCTCGGCCGTGCTGCTCGGCGACCGGCTCACGCTGCGTACGGTGCTGTCCGGCATCGCCGGCGTGGCGGGCGTCAGTCTGCTGGTGCTGCGCGCCAACGCCCGGCTGGACGCGATCGGCGTGTTCGCCGCACTCGGCGGCGCGGTGGTGATGGCCTTCGGCGTCGTCCTCTCCAAGCGCTGGGTCTCCCCCGCCCCACTGCTGGCCACCACCGGCTGGCAGCTCACCGCCGGCGGCCTGCTGCTGGTGCCGGTGACCCTGCTGACCGAGGGCGCCCCGCCCACCCACTACACCACCGACAACGTGCTCGGCTACGCCTACCTCTGCCTGATCGGCGCGGCCCTCACCTACGCGATGTGGTTCCGCGGACTGCGCGCCCTGCCACCGACCTCGCTCTCCTTCCTCTCCCTGCTCAGCCCGGTGGTCGCCACCGTGACCGGCTGGCTGGCGCTCGACCAGGACCTGAGCCCGCTCCAGGCGCTCGGCGCGGTGGTCGTGCTCGGCTCGCTGATCGTCGCCCAGACCCAGCGGCCCCGAACGGCCACGCCCGCGCCCACCACGCCGCCCGTGCGCGAGACGGCCTGACCCCGCACCCCCGAAAACCCGGTAGTTCCATCCAAGGAGAAACCTTCATGCGTATCACCGTGTTCGGCGCCACCGGCAACGTCGGCAGCCGCGTCGTGGCCGAGGCACTCGCCCGCGGCCACGAGGTCACCGCCGTCGTACGGGACCCGGCCAAGTCGCACGGCCTGCCGTCCACCGTCGCCCTCGCCGTCGGTGACGCCCGCGACCCGGGAGACGTCTCCCGGATCGCCGCCGGGCAGGACCTGGTGGTCACCGCCACCCGCCCCGCGCCCGGCAGCGAGCACGAGCTGATGGCCGCCACCCGGGGCCTGCTGGACGGCCTGGCCGGTACCGGCGTGCGGCTGATCGCGGTCGGCGGCGCGGGCAGCCTGACCGTCCCGGGCAGCGACGGCACCCTCCTGGTGGAGTCCCCCGGCTTCCCCGACGAGATCCGGCCGATCGCCCTGGCCTGCAACGAGCAGCTGGACCTCTACCGCGCGGACGAAAAGGTCGACTGGACGTACCTGAGCCCGGCCGCCCTGCTCGAACCGGGTGTGCGCACCGGCCGCTTCCGGCTCGGCCTGGACGAGCTGCTGGTCGACGCCGAGGGCGAGTCGGCCATCTCCATGGAGGACCTCGCCATCGCGCTGCTCGACGAGGCGGAGAACCCGGCCCACCGGCGCGCCCGCTTCACCGTCGGCTACTGAGACCCCGGACACCGGGACGCCGGACACGGACGCCGACCGTTCGGGAACCGGCCGCCGAGGCGTCGACCGCTGGGTACGTCCCTCCAGGAAGACGGGTGTACCCAGCACCACCCCAAAGATGGTGTCCAGCATCATCGCCCGTCAGAAGCGGTGTGGGACAGGATCGTTCCCGTGAACACCACCGCATCCCGCACCCGTCGCGCGGCCGCCGTCGTCGCCACCGCGGTCCTGGCCTCGCTCGCCCTGCCCGCCACCGCCGACGCCGACTCCGGCCGCAACCCGGGCGACGCCGAGCCCGCGCCCGCCCGCTACGCCCACCAGATCCTCAACTGGCAGCCCTGCGAGGGGCAGCCGGCGCTCGACTGCGCCACCATGGCCGTCCCGCGCGACTGGCACCACCCCGGCGTCGGGGCCGACCTGACCATCGCCGTCTCCCGGCACCGCGTCGCCGACCCGACGAAGCGGAAGGGAACGCTGATGGAGGCCGCGGGCGGCCCCGGCGGGCAGGGCCTGCTGCGGCCGATGGACCTCGCCCAGGGCGCCCCCGCGGTCGCCGCCGCCTACGACATCGTCAGCTTCGACCAGCGCGGTGTCGGCCGGAGCACCCATGCCCAGTGTCAGAGTCCGGAGGAGTTCCAGGAGTTCCTGGCCGGGGACTACCGGGACCAGTCCCCCGAGGCGATCGACCGGGTCATCGCCAACTCGCGGAAGCTGGTCGCCGGTTGCGAGGAGCACAGCGGCGATCTGCTGCCCTACCTGACCACCGAGCAGACCGTCCACGACATGGACCTGTTCCGCTCCCTGCTCGGCGAGACGCAGATCAGCTACTACGGCGCCTCCTACGCCACCATGATCGGCGCCTACTACGGCACGCTCTTCCCCCACCGGGTCGAGCGGATGGTGCTGGACAGCAACATCGGCTTCGAGGGCACCTGGGAGCAGTTCGAGCTGGGCCAGCCGATGAGCTTCCAACGGCGCTTCGAGGAGGACTTCCTGCCCTGGATGGCGGCCCGGGACGCCACGTACCACTGGGGCTCGACCCCGGAGGAGGTCAAGGCGCACTGGGAGCAGCGCCGCGCCGCCCTGCACGACCAGCCCATCACCGACGGGTCGTTGACGCTCGGCCCCAACCAGCTGGACAACGGCACGATCAGCGCGATCTACAGCGACAAGGCCTTCCCGGCCCTCGCCCGGGCCCTGACCGCCCTGGACGACTGGCCGGGCGCCGATCCGGCCGCCAAGCAGACGGCCCGCCAGCTGTTCGGCCAGTACCTCAGCCCGGAGTTCCTCGCCGAGTACTTCTCGGTGACGTGCGGCGACACCCCGTGGACCAAGGACATGGACACCTGGATCGAGCGCGGTGCGCAGAACACCGCCCGCTACCCGCTGCTCGGCGCCCGTACGCTCGCCTTCAGCTCGGTCTGCGCGGCCTGGCCGACGGACCCGGCACCGAAGGTCAAGGTCACCGGCGCCCATCTGCCCCCGGTGCTGATGCTCAACTCGCTGCACGACCCGGCGACGTACTACGAGGCGGCGCTCGGCGCCCACCGCGCGCTGAGCGGATCGAAGCTGGTCACCGTGACGGGGAACGGCAACCACGGCCAGTACCCGGGTTCCGATCCCTGCGTCACCGACACGGTCGAGCGCTACCTGCTGGACGGCAAGGCGCCCGAGCACGATCTCACCTGCCCGTCGCCGCAGGCGGGTTGAGCCGCCGATCGGTCAACTCCCGGAAGTCCCGGAACTGCCGGAACGTGAACTCAGCTTGGTCCGGATCCAGGCGGCGGCCACCGCCAGCCCGGCGAAGCCGCCGACGGCCAGCTTGATCCCGGCCTTGGCGACGATCCAGCCCACACCGGGCACGCTCCAGCCCAGCCAGTGGAACATGGCCAGCATCACCGCGCAGCCACACAGGACGGCCAGCACGGTGGCCCCGACGGCGGCGGCCCGCGACAGCTCGCGCGGACCGCCGTCGGCCGCGGCGGTCTCGGCCGTCGAAGTGACGCCCTCCGCGGTGCCGTAGGCCGATTCTGCCGCTGCGCCACCGTCGACCATGTCGTTCATGCCCCCGTCACCCATGGGCCGATGATACGACCTCAAGACCTGGGCCTCAGCCCTCCGGCCGCCCGCAGAACGCCGCGGGACTCAGCGGCAGGCGTGATGGGTGTCGCCGGGGTGCTCGCCGGTCTCGTCGTCAGGGAAGCTGACGGCCATGGTGACCCGGTACTCGTGGACGCCCTCCCGGTGCCCCGGCACCCGGGCCCAGGCCAGCGAGTGGACCTCGGCGTCCGGGGCCTGTCGGCACCAGGCGGCCGCCTCCTCCAGCGCACGGGCGGCCGAACGGCCGGTGCACACCACCGCGGTGTAGGCGGCGACCGCGACGTCCCCGCCGGTGGAACGGCCGGACCGTGACACCGCCCGGACGGCGGCGGCGGCCTGGGTCAGGTCACGGGCCAGGTCGTCCACCACCCTGGGGGGTGCCGGCAGGACAACCGTTCCTTCAGCGACGGTCTCCGGCAGGTTCGCGCTCACGGTTTCGGCCTCCATCCACATGGTCACGCGGCACAGCATGCCGGACGGGTTTTCCTGGCATGCCCACTTTCATCTGAACGTCATCCTTCCAGGGCCGAGTTGGGGAGGCCCCCTGGTGTCGACCGGCCCGCCCTGCTAGGGGCACCCGGGGCCGGCGCCGGACATCCTGGCAGGTCAGAGCGGTCGACCACGGGCGCCGCCGGGGAGCCCGACGCGACGCCCACGCACCACCCCCGCACTTCGAACCGCCGCCCCGGGCGCCGGGGCGCCGGGCCCCAGCTGTTGGTCTCGCGGCCAACTCCCCTTAGCAGTAGGGCAGATCGGGTGTGCGGCGGCGTCCGGACCAGCGGTTCGGACTCGCCGGACCCCCGCTGAAGTGCCGCGTTCGCCCCGCGGAGGGCGCCGGGTCGCCTCCCGGCCATCCTGTCCCTGTCAGATCGTCGTGATACTAATCGTCGCGGCGGCGGCTGCCGCCGAGCGGCGGGCGGGCACGATGACGAGGGCTCAACCGTTCCGGGATGGTCCGGACGGCGATGGGGAGGGGCAACTGATGGCGGCAAGGTTCGGCAGCGCTCAGGGCGGGCAGAAGGTACGGCTCGGCAAGCGGGTCACGGGGACGGCGGCGACGCTCGCCGCACTGGCCGCGCTGACCGGCTCTCAGGTGTCGGGCCTCGGGCTCGCCCCGGTCGCAGCCGCCGACACCAACCCGGCGCAGGGCAGCACCACCGCGCAGGGCGCCGATGCTTCCGGCACCCCGACCTCGCCGTTCGGCGGCCCCACGGTCGACACCCCCGGCGCCGGCCGCCCGGCCGACGGCGGCGGCACCGTCCAACTGCCCCAGCCCCCCGGCACGCTGCCCGGCCTGCCCTCGGCCGGTCCGTTCGCGGCCGCCGGGGCCTCGCTGCCCGCCACCGTCTTCGCCGCCTACAAGCAGGCGGAGGCCTCGCTCGCCCAGCGCACGCCCGGCTGCCACCTGCCCTGGCAGCTGCTGGCGGGGATCGGCCAGGTCGAGTCCGGCCAGGCCAACGGCGGCCAGGTGGACGCCTCGGGCACCACCCTGACCCCGATCCTCGGCCCGGTGCTGGACGGCAACGGCTTCGCCGCGATACCCGACACCGACGGCGGCCGCTACGACGGCGACCCGCGCTGGGACCGCGCCGTCGGCCCGATGCAGTTCATCCCGTCCACCTGGGCCTCCTGGGGCGTGGACACCACCGGCAAGGGCAAGGCCGACCCTAACAACATCTTCGACGCCGCCGAGACCGCAGCCCGCTACCTGTGCGCGGGCGGCCGCGACCTCTCCGACCCGGCCCAGCTCGACCGGGCGATCCTCAGCTACAACAACTCCACGGAGTACCTGCGGACGGTCCGCAACTGGATGGCCCACTACGGCAGCGGCCTGGTGACCAGCGTCCCGGACCTCCCCGGCACCTCGACCGTGCCGGGCACGCTGCCCACGCCGTACCTCCCGCCGTTCGGCACGGGCGGCAGCACCACCGGGACCACCGGCTCCGGCACCACGAGCCCGACCCCGACCCCGACTCCGAGCGCCCAGCCGACCACGCCCGCCCCCGGGCCGCAGCCGACCACGCCGGCGGTGACGCCGACACCGACGCCCACTCAGACGACGGCCCCGCAGCCGACCACCACCCCGACCCCCACCGGCTCGCCGTCGCCCTCCGCGAGCCCCTCGGCCACGCCGCCGACCGGCACCCCGTCCCCGACGGCGACCCCCACGGGTACGCCGACCGGCACCCCGACGGGCACGCCCACGTCCTGCCCGAGCCCGACGGCGACCGCGACGCCCACCGGCACCGCCACGCCGACCGGCACCCCCTCCCCGACGGCGACCCCCACGGGTACGCCGACCGGCACCCCGACGGGCACCCCGTCCGGCTCCCCCACCGCCCCCGGCTGCCCGGCGCCCACGCCGAGCGGCACCCCCAGCACCACCCCGTCCGCCGGGCCGAGCAGCACGCCGAGTGCCTCGCTCTCGCCCTCGGCGACCCCGACCAAGTAGGAGCCACAGCCTCTCGGAGCACCCCCGGCGGCAGGACGGCCCAACAGCCGTCCTGCCGCCGCGCCGTTTCGCCGCACTGTTTCCCGCCGAGCCGCTTCCCGCCGCGCCGCTTCCCGCTGAGCTGTTTCCCGGCCCGCCAGGCCGCCCCTACTCCTCCGCCGCCAGCCCCGCCCGGTGCTCGCGCCAGCGGCCGAGCATGCCGTGCAGCTCGTCGATCATGAACTCGAAGAAGGCCGCGCTCTCCGCCAGCCGTTCCCCCGCCACCGTGCCCGTGCCGAGGGTCACCTCACCCTCCTTCAGCACCCGGATCCAGCGCAGCAGGATCTCGTCCCGCCGGGTCAGCGACTCGAACCAGACGTCGTTGAGCACCCGGTAACGGTCCCGTCGCGAGCCCGGCTCGCGCTCCTTGGCGACCAGGCCGACCTGGCTGAGGTAGCGCATCGCGCCTGAGACTGCGGCCGGGCTGATCTGCAGCCGCTCGGAGAGCTCGGCGGAGGTCAGCACGCCGCTCTCCTCGGCCATCAGGCAGGAGAAGATCCGCGAGGGCATCCGGCCCATGCCCGCGACCACCAGCTCGGCCGCGAAGCGCTCGACGAAGTCCGGCACGGCCCGCTCGTCGCGCCCCTGCTCCGGCTGCCGTTCCACGGCCGCCCCCTTTCCAGTGATCATCCGTCCCCCTGGTCGAACTTTAACGCCTTCCCAATATTCACGTTTTTCTGAAACTACGGTACCTTCAGCATCATGACCAAGGCCATCACCCTGTCCGGCCTGCGCAAGGCCTTCGGCCGGACCACCGCGCTGGACGGCCTCGACCTGACCGTCGAGACCGGCGAGGTCCACGGCTTCCTGGGACCCAACGGCGCCGGAAAGTCCACCACCATCCGGGTCCTGCTCGGCCTGCTGCGAGCGGACAGCGGCAGCGCCCGGCTGCTCGGCAAGGATCCGTGGAGCGACGCCGTCGAGTTGCACCGCCGCCTCGCCTACGTCCCCGGCGACGTCGAGCTCTGGCCCAACCTCACCGGCGGGCAGGCCATCGACCTGCTCTCCCGGCTGCGCGGCCGGCTCGACCGGCGCCGCCGGGACGAGCTGATCGAGCGCTTCGCCCTCGACCCGACCAAGAAGGGCCGCAGCTACTCCAAGGGCAACCGGCAGAAGGTCGCCATCGTCGCCGCGCTGGCCTCCGACGCCGAGCTCCTGCTGCTGGACGAGCCGACCTCGGGCCTGGACCCTCTGATGGAGGTGGTCTTCCAGGACGTCGTCCGCCAGGCCAAGGAGCAGGGCCGGACCGTCCTGCTCTCCAGCCACATCCTGGACGAGGTGGAGAAGCTGGGCGACCGGGTCAGCATCATCCGGCACGGCCGGGTGGTGCAGACCGGCACGCTCGACGAACTGCGCCACCTCACCCGCACCACCGTCGAGGCCGAGACCAGCCGCCCGGTCACCGGGCTGGACGCCCTGGACGGCGTGCACGCCCTGCGCACCGACGGACTGCGCGTCCACTTCGCCGTGGACGGCGCCCGACTCGACGCCGCCGTACGGAAGCTGAGCGAGGCCGGGCTGCGCAGCCTGGTCAGCCACCCGCCCACGCTGGAGGAGTTGATGCTGCGCCACTACGGCGACGAGCTGGCCGCCAACGGGCACCGCCCCGACGGCGAGGCCGTGCAGTGACCACCACCGCCGCGCCCACCGCCCGCCGCACCGAACCGGGCCGCGCCGAGGAGGGCGCCACCCTGACCGGCACCGTCGTCCTGCTGCGCTTCGCCCTGCGCCGCGACCGGGCTCGACTGCCCGCCTGGGTGCTCGGCCTCGGGCTGTTCGTCATCGCCTCCGCCAACAGCGTCCAAACCGTCTACCCGACCGCCGCCGACCGCGCCTCGATCGCGCACGGCTCGGACAACCCGGCCCTGCTCGCCATGTCCGGCCCGGCGCACTACCTGGCCGACTACACCTGGGGCGCGATGCTCAGCCACCGGTTGCTCGGTCTGCTGGCCGTCCTCGCCGGCCTGATGAGCGTCCTGACCGTCACCCGGCACACCCGGGCCGAGGAGGAGAGCGGCCGCGCCGAACTGGTCCGCTCCGCCGCCGTCGGCCGACACGCCCAGCTCGCGGCGGCGCTGGCCACCGCCGCCGTCGCCGACCTCGCGCTCGCACTGCTGCTCGCCGTCGGCCTGCCCGGCCTCGGCATCCCCGGTCTGACCACCGGCGGCGCTCTGCTCTACGGCGCCGCGACCGCCGTCGGCGGGCTGCTGTTCGCCGCGGTGGCCGCCGTCACCGTCCAGGTCACCGCGCACCCCCGGACCGCCTCCGGGCTGGCCCTCGCCGTCCTCGGCGCCACCTACGCGCTGCGCGCTGCCGGGGACGCCGCGGAGAACGGGCTCTCCTGGGCCTCCCCGATCGGCTGGCTGCAGCGCACCTATCCCTTCGTCGACGACCGCTGGTGGCCGCTGTTGCCCGCGCTCGCGCTGACCGTCGCCACCGCGGCGGCCGGGTTCCTGCTGAGCACCCGCCGCGACTTCGGCGCCGGACTGCGCGCCACCCGCCCCGGCCCGGCCACCGGCAGCCCGCTCCTCGGCACCTCCCTCGGCCTGGCGCTGCGGCTGCACCGCGGCCTGATCGGCGGCTTCGCGGTCGCCCTGCTGCTGCTCGGCGCGATGTACGGCTCGCTGCTCGGCAACGCCGACTCGATGCTCAAGGACGTCGACCAGATCCGGGAGGCGCTGGCCCGGCTCGGCGGCCACACGCTCGCCGACTCCTTCGCCGCGCTGACGATGCTGGTCGTCGCGGTGGTCGGCGGCGTCTACGCGGTCCTCGCGACGCTGCGCCCGCGCGCCGAGGAGAGCGCCGGTCGGGCCGTGCCGGTGCTGGCCACCGGGGTGTCGCGCTCTGGCTGGCTGGGCGGACACCTGGCGGCGGCCCTGCTGGGCTCCACCGCCGTGATGCTCGCCGCGGGCGTCGGATTCGGCCTGGCCGGTGCGCTGTCCACCGGCGACGCGGGCGTGTTCCTGCGGCTGACCGGCGCGGCGCTGGCCTTCGCGCCCGCCCTGTGGGTGACGGTGGGTTTCGCCGCCGCCGTCTACGGCTGGCTGCCCCGGGCGACGCCGCTGGCCTGGATCGTCCCCGCCTACGCGTTCGTGATCGGCTACCTGGGCCCGCTGCTGAAGCTGCCCCCCGGCCTGGACGGGCTCTCCCCGTTCGGCCGGGTGCCCCGGCTGCCGGCCGCCGCGATGGACTGGACGCCGCTCGCCGCGCTCACCCTGGTCGCGGCCGCGCTGATCGCCCTGGCCCTGGCCGGATTCCGGCGCCGGGACCTCGAGTGACACCCCCGGGGCGTGTCCTGCGGATCCTTGCCGGAGCCGACCGGACCCGCAGGACGCGCCCGGGCGCTGGAACCCGACCGGTTCACAAGTGCTTGGCCAGCTCCGGCATCAGGTCCTGGAAGGTCCGCCCGTTGGCCGGCTGCCCGATCGCGATCATCTGCCAACCGCCCGGCGTGCGCTGCACCTTGGCCATGATCTGCGCGGTGTACGGGCCGCCGCCGGTGAGCGTGTAGCGGGCCAGCTCGACGCCGGTCGTCTCGTCCACCAGGCGGCAGAAGGCCGCCTCGACCTCCTGGAAGGTCTGCCCGGTGAAGGAGTTGACGGTGAAGACGATCTGGTCGACCTCGGCCGCGATTCCGGTGAGGTCGACCGTGATCGACTCGTCGTCGGTCGCGTCGCCGGCGCCGCCGACCAGGTTGTCCCCGCTGTGCCGGACCGAGCCGTCGTTGCTGGTGAGGTGCTGGAAGAAGACCACGTCCAGCGCCCGCCCCCGGGAGAACAGCACCGCCGAGGCGTCCAGGTCGATCTCCTGCCCGGCGGAGAGCAGCTTGGCCAGGAAGCCCTTGCGCTGCACGGCCTTCCAGCCCAGGCCCATCCGGACCAGGCTCAACTGCCCACCGCCCGGCTTCTCCAGGCTGATCTTCTGCCCCTTGGCCAGCGAAACGGTCATCGTGCCCTCCTCGTTCCTGCCGCCGTCCGTGCCGCGAATCTATCGCACCGCAGGGAAACCTATGATCATCGGACGGCGTACTTCGAGGACCCCTACCCAGCAGTCCCCCGTGCCTCACTTCCGGCGGTGCTCCGCACACTGAGGGATCCGCCGCCGGAGGTCCGGCAAAGCCGCGAACAGGGACCGGACGGGCGGGCGGCGCACCCCTCCAGGGTCGGCTCCGAGGCGGCCCGAACCGGAAGGACGGCCGCCCCCTCCGGACGCGCTCCGTTCCCGTTGGATCAGGCGTCGCCGTCCAGCAGGTGCTGGTGCACCTCCTGGAAGGTCCAGGCCCCACCGGCCGGCCGGGAGAACACCCAGACCAGGTCGAACCGGTCCGGCCAGGTGCCCGGCACGCCGCTGCCGGACGCGCCGAGCGCCTCGACGATCCGGGGGATCCGGGAGTGCTCCCAGCAGATCAGCACCGGCTGGGTCCCGGCGAGCGCGGCACCGGCCAGCTCGGACTCCTGGGACTCGGCGTACGTGGTGTCCACGGTCAGCCTGAGCTTGGCGGCCAGGGGTGTGACGGTCTGACGCATCCGGTGCGCCCCGGCCATCGGGCCCTGGTCGGTGGCGGCGTAGATCCGGGCCGGGGTGCGCAGGCCGGCCGCGGGCGGGGCGAACAGGGTGGGCAGCGCTTTGGCGCGGTCCCAGCCGCGCTGGGTGAGCGACTTGCCGTCGTGCTTGCCGTTCTCGTCCAGGCCCGGCTGGTTGCCGTCCGGCTTCTCGCCGTGCCGGATGATCATCACGAAGGCCGCGCCGCCCGGGTCACTGGCCTTGGCCACCGGGCCGGTCCTGTCGGCCTTGTCCTTCTTGCCGGAGGAGCAGCCCGCCAGGACCAGCGGGGCGGCCACGGCCAGGCCGGTGAGCAGCGTGCGACGGGAGGTCGTGATCGTCACTCGGCACCCCGCTCCAGCCGCACCAGTGCGTCGATCGCCACGCCCGTACCGCCGCCCGAACCGCCGCCCGAACCGGCGCCCGTACCACCGCCCTTGTGGCCGGGCTCGGTACCGACCGTCCGGTGGACGCGCTCGGCGCGCACGGTGCGCAGGCCGTACTCGGCGAGGTCGGCGAGGACGTCGTCCGGGGTGAAGAGCACCGCCGGGTCCTGCGGGCCCCCGACGCCCTCGGTGAGGTTGCTCAGGTCGTGTCCGACGACCAGCAGGGTGCCGCCGGGGGCGAGCGCGTCGGCGGCGCGGCGCAGCGCGGCCCGGCGGTCCTCGGCGGGCAGCTGGAGATAGGCGACCAGGACGAGGTCGTAGCCGGCGGCGGGCGAGTCAAACGTGCGGGCGTCGCCGTGGCGCCAGGTGAGGCGGTCGGCGACCTCGTCGGGCAGGTCGGCGGTGAGCCGTTCGGCGCGCTCCAGGGCGACGGCGGAGAAGTCGAGGCCGGTGACCTCCCAGCCCTGGACGGCCAGCCAGATGGCGTTGCGGCCCTCGCCGGCGGCCAGGTCCAGGGCGTGACCGGGGGTGTGCCCCGTCAGTTCGCGGACCACCCACTGGTTGGGCGCCGCGCCCCACACGAGTTCGCTCGCGGCATAGCGGGCGTCCCAGCCCTGGCTGTCCATGGCGCTCCTCCGTTCGGCGGCCTGCTCGGTACCGGTCAACCTACCGGTCCGCCGCCCCGCGCGGCCCGGGGCGGTCCAGCGGGTGGACACCCTTGACGAGGTCGCCACCTGACCGACGTCACGATCGCCAGGCCACCCCCGGCGCGGCACCATACCCAACGCGATGGACGCTGGCCCGTGCTGACATACCGTCAGAACACGAGTGGCCCGCGTGGATTCCACGCGGGCCACTCGCCCCACTCGAAGCAGCGGGCTGCCCGCCGCGCCCGGAGGATCAGCGCGGCACCGGGTCCGCCCCGCCCCGGCCCGGGCGGCAGCGCAGCAGCCGCCCGACCGTCAGCCGGGCCCCGCGCAGCGCGCCGTGCCGGTGCAGCGCCTGCACCGCGTAGGTCGAGCAGGACGGCGTGTACGGGCAGCAGGCCGGGCGCCGGGGGCTGACCTCGGTGCGGTAGTAGCGCACCGCGCCGTACATCACCCCGGCCGCGAATCCGCGCGGAGCCGGCGCGGACGGGTCGACCTTACGGCGCCCGCGCGCCCCGGTGAGGGCGAAGCGGACACCGGAGGCCATCATCACCGGGATGAGCGCGATCAGGCAGGGGTCGGCGATGTCGCAGCAGCCGTCGCCGCAGCAGTCCAGGCAGTCGTCGTCGCGCGTGCGCTTGCCGCCGTCCTCGTCCTTGCGATTGCGCCGCTGGTACGCCTGGTAGGCCTCCCACTCCTTGCGCTGCTTCTTCCGCCGCAGCCGCTCCGACTCGGGCAGCCACCACCAGGCGCGCTCCGGGCGGGGCGGCGGGACGGGAGCGGCGTCCGGCGACCACGGGAACTGGCCACCGGGATCCGGCATCGGCGGATAGGACACTGCTTGTGGTTCCCCTCGATCCCTCGGCCGAGGGCCGACCCCCGACAATCCGGGCAAGGTTATCCGATGATCACCTGCCCGGATTTCCGGAGGTCGGAGGGCTTCCGAACCCTGGGTCAGCTCTTGAGGTTGAGCGAGGGGAAGAGGTCCACGAACGGCTGCGTGGTGACCGAGACGCTTCTGGCGAACGGATCGTCGAAGTCCCAGATCATGAACAACAGGAAGGCGATCAGCGCGCTGAAGCAGGCCGCGAGGATCAACTCCCTCGGCGTGCGCCGGATCTGCAGCGCGAACAGCATGCCGATGGTCACCACGGCGCCGCCGATCAGCCCGAACCAGACCACGCCCGGCATGCCCGGTCCGGCGTTCTGGCCGCGCTGGTTGCGGGCGTCGGAGGCCTGGCTGATCCGGTCCATGATCGGCTGGTAGGCCTGGGACTCCAGGTCCGAGGCCGGCGACCGGGTGGCCACGTCGTTCTGGAGCTTCTCCAGCAACTCGGTGCCCTTGTCCGTGATCTCACCGTGCTTGGCCATGTAGTCCCACTCGACGTCGACCACGTACGTGACGTAGCCGTCCACGTCGGCCCGGACCTGGTCACGGAACTCGGCCGGGTAGACCACCGCCCGGTCGCTCACCTCCCGCAGCGACTGCGCCTCTCGGAACAGGTCGTCCTGGGCGGCGCCGCGCGCCTCCCAGACACCCGCGATGGCGAGACCGAGGACGATCGCGTAGACCACGCCGATCATCATCGTGATGTACTCGATGACGTCGGGCGTCTCGTCGACCTTCTTCTCGGTGCCCACCCGACGGTGCCTCAGCAGCACCACCGCCACCACGACGGCACAGGCCGCCGCCATGGCGATGACCAGCGCCACCCACTCGGACATGGGAACTCCCTTCTCTGGCTTGGCTTGTGACGTGAACGGGATACTCGGGGACTCGGGCCCGGCGGCGACCACGGGGTCGCGGGCCCCGCGCCCGGGGGTCTTGCGGGCGGGCGCCGTCAGGACCCGGAGCGACCGCCGCCCCGGTTGCCACGACCCGGCCGCAGGGCCGCCGCCGCCAGCACAGCGGGAACGGTGACCAGCAACATCGTGGTGGTCGCCGGGGCGGTGTGGTGGTTCTGCGCGACAGGCTGCGGCGGGGCCGGCCGGACGTGGAACACCGGCTGCGCCGAGGGGGTCGGCCCCAGCGGACTCGGGCGCGCCGGGCTCGGCGCCGCGGGGCTGGGCACCACGGCGGGCGGGGGCGCCTGGGGGGCGGGCGCGGCAGGCGCAGGTGCGGCGGGCGCGGGCGCCGGCGGGGGC